>JBJENU010000248.1:0-1798 GCA_051880355.1 Lachnospiraceae bacterium
ATTGGCTTCGCCAACGTGGGCATACATAGGCGTATCAAGAATCTTAAGAACATTATCTCCAATACCAACAGCTGTTTCCAGACCTCTTTCATCACCTGTTAAATGGTAATAATCAAGAAGACCTTCTACCCACTCATGTGAACATACCATAGTACCATTTTTGCAGTGGCCGTTGGTATGCTCCCACTGGCCGCCGATATATAGCGGATTGGTGTGATAGTGACACACATCAACATCCATCCAGTGGCTTACAGCAGCAATATTATAATCAAGGAATCTTCTTATTCCCGTACGTACAAACATCAGTGCACAGGCATGTGGATAGTCATACTCATTATTGAGCCATACCTGCTGGCCGTTGCCTCTTCCCTGCATTGTATACCCCGGGTCAGGTGTATCACCGAAATTAAGCATACCGTAACATCTGGAATGTCCGTCCGCTTTTCCTATAAGGTTAATCTCAAAATCTTCATTAATAACATCCGGAAATACATCCATATATACACCTGTGCTCTTATGGTACTCAGGTGAAATTATCGGTCTGTCCGGCATCTGGTATATAAGACTTCTGTTGTCAAGCTCAAGTAATTTTTCCCCTGCTTCATGGAAATGAAGAAGCAGCTTCTGCTGTCTTGACATTCCCATCTGCATAACAACATTGCCTGCATCTTCAGGAACAAGCATAACTGCAATGCCATTGTCATTGGCAACAACAGCCTTCGGGTAATTCTGCTGTGCCTGAAAAACAGTGGCACACACACCGCCATGTGAATCTGTGCAGTCTGCAAAAAACGTACCGTAAAAAACTTCCGCAAAATGTTCATTAGCTTCCTTTAAGATGAACTTTTCATCAATTACGCTGTTGACGGTACTTCCATCTCTTCCTATATAAAAGTCTGTTTTGTAATTAGAATGTGCCACACAGGTTCTGACGCCTTCCGGTCTTGCTTTTTCTTCAATAGCATCAAGCTCGCCAATGCCCCTTGTATGGAAAACAGGGCCATCATTGCAGGAATTATCTGTAGGTTTGTCACCGCAGCCTGTTGAATCAAGCTCCTCCTCATTGTCCATCGGAACAATATGGTATGTGGCAGCACAATTTTCATCTCTTAAAATATTAAACACCAGAGACTTAATCTTAAGCTCACCGTCAGTTGTGTTAATAATCCTGTATCCCAGTTCAAACCAAGGTTTACCTGCATATATGGTAAGGGTAAGGTCAAAATCAACATTTTTGCCGCCAGACGAATTAGAGCCCACAGCCCTGAACACTGTACACAATGAGCCTTTTTCTGAAATATACCAGTCTCCCACATTTACAGAATATGTATTATCATTGCCATCCTTTAAAACAGGTCCCACAAACTGGTTGCTCTCATATCGCTTTCCACAGGCCTCAAGCCAGCTAAAAATACTGCTGCTGTTATTGGCAAGTTCAAACCTGACCTCACCGTTGTCCACAACATAGCCGCCTGCTTTTTCCTGAACCACAACTGCTTTATCCATATTGCTTATATCATATACTGCCGAGTCATTCAGATTACAGTACAGAGTCTTACCTGCATTGCCCGGCAAGTCTGCCAGGAATCTTACAAATGCAAATCTTACCGAACCATCCTTATGACGTGACGTAACCTTTGCCTGGACAGGCAGTTTTGTGTCACCATCCTTCACAGTAACCCCTGATAAATCTGTAAGCAGGCCTTCCTTCACAGGAATTCCTATAAAACATGGTTCTGCCACTCTGGGATATCTGTAAATCTTTTCAAACTTTAATTCAATAGCTTTCATATGTAAA
>JBJENU010000249.1:0-1770 GCA_051880355.1 Lachnospiraceae bacterium
CCGGTTCTTCCTCGATAATTCTGAAAGTATCCTCGCCAAAAGTGGTAACAATTCTGTCTGCCATCTTTTCGCCAATACCTTTTATGGCCCCACTGGCAAGATATCTTCTTATGGATTCCACATCCTGTGGTATCTTAATCTGATAGGAATGAACCTTTAGCTGCTCCATATATATCGGATGCTTTACCATCTCCCCTGTAACCTCTATATATTCACCCTCATCTATCTTTGTAAAAATGCCGACACAGGTCAGTTCATGTCCGCCCTCTGCCACAGACAGAACCGTATAACCGTTATCTTCATTGCGAAATATTACACTTTCCACGTAACCTTGCGTTGTAATAAGTTCCGCCATTGTGCCCTCCATTTAAAAAGTCTATTAAAGGGGCTGCAAATAAACTGCCGGAAAAACGCTCCCGACTAATTCATTCACATGCCCCTTTTTGTATTCCAAATTCATATGAACCACAGTATCACACCGTGCCCATGCCTTTATACATCGTAATTCCTCTTCATCTGTTCATACAACATCTGTGCAATTCCCAGGCCTTCTCCACCATTGGACTCTGATGCATTTTCAGCATACTTGCTCATCAGCTCGTCCTGAAAATAGTCCTTCATCTGTGTTGCATAATTGGAAGATATTGCGCTGTCATCATCATCGTCATCATCACTTGTGATATGGGACATTTTCTCCATTGCCTTGAACATCTGCTCCACAAAATAGGCCTCAAAATCCTTGCAGACCTCCATAAGTTCCTCATCAGTAGCCTTTGATAAATCAGATTTGTCAAGCTTGTCCTTCAATGCCGATGTAGCCTGTGTCGTATCATTGTTAACGGCCGCATTAAAGCTGCCGGAAAGTCCATTAATTAAATCGCTCATAGCAACATCTCCTTCTTAGTAACTTTAAATCTATCTCTTAAGCTGGTTAGCCTGCTGCAGCATATCATCTGCCGCCTGAATTGCCTTGGAGTTAAGCTCATATGCACGCTGTGCCGTAATAAGATTAACCATTTCCTTAGCTACTTCAACATTGGAACCCTCAAGATAATTTGACTTGACGGCACTTCTTTTAAGAATCGGGTTATCAGCTTCAAGCATTGCCTCACCGGAAGCATCCGTTGGAGACAGCAGACTTGAATTATTCTTACTAAGACCCGACGGGTTGGCAAACTGGTACAACCCAATTGAAATTCCTGTCTCTGCCGGATTATTGTTTTCGTCCGGATAACACACATTACCGTTGATATCAATAGCAACCAGGCTTGTGCTCAAATCCTTATATGTAATCTCATTACCGTTACTATCATAAATAGGATCATCATACCCGTAAATGGCCCTGAAAATATCTTCCATGGTTATTGGCTGTCCCTGTGTATCAAGCACTGCATAGCCATCTGTGGTTGTAAGCATATTGCCTCCAACAGGAGACCTTGACATAAGGAAATTACCGTTGCGGGTGTAATAAGTCTCACCATCATTACCCATTATTGAAAAGAAGCCGTCACCGCTGATGGCAAGTGCCAGGGGATTATCAGATGCAAGCATCTGACCCTGGGTATAATTGGTCGATATTGATGAATTACGGACGCCAAGACCAACCTGTGCAGGCACAGGCTTATTCTCACCATTCGCCGACGTTGTCTTGCTCTGAATATTCTGATACAAAAGTGACTTAAACTCTGCCGTATTAGTCTTGTATCCCACTGTATTAACATTAGCTAAATTATTCGCTATAACATCAACATTTGTCTGCTGTGCAATCAT
>JBJENU010000250.1:0-1762 GCA_051880355.1 Lachnospiraceae bacterium
CCTTGGAACTATGGGATATGGTCTTGGTGCATGTATCGGTGCCAAGGTTGGCTGCAAGGATAAGGTTGTAATCAACATTGCAGGTGACGGCTGTTTCAGAATGAATATGAATGAAATTGCTACTGCAACACGTTACAACATTCCGATTATCCAGATTGTATTCAACAACCACGTGCTTGGTATGGTACGCCAGTGGCAGAACCTTTTTTATGGCAAGCGTTATTCGGCAACTGTTCTTGAGGACAGTGTTGATTTTGTGAAGCTTGCAGAGGCAATGGGAGCCAAGGCTTACAGAATTACCAAAAAGGAAGAGGTTGAGCCGGTACTTCGAGAAGCAATCAGCCTCAACGTGCCTGTTGTGATTGACTGTATAATCGGCAAGGATGACAAGGTGTTCCCTATGGTTGCACCCGGAGCAGCAATTGCAGATGCTTTTGATGCCGGTGACATACAGGAAAAATAGTACCTAAATAATTATTGACAGATAAACAACAAAAGAATAAAATAAGAGTTAATTTAAGTTTTAATATTAGGAGGATAAAAAAGTGGGAAGAGTTTACAATTTTAGTGCTGGTCCTGCAGTATTACCAGAAGAAGTTTTAAGAGAAGCAGCAGAGGAGATGTTGGATTATAAGGGCTCAGGTCAGTCTGTTATGGAGATGAGCCACCGTTCAAAGGTTTATGATACAATCATCAAGGAAGCTGAGGCTGATTTGAGAGAACTTATGAACATTCCGGACAACTACAAGGTATTGTTCCTTCAGGGTGGTGCTTCGCAGTTCTTCGCAGAAGTTCCTATGAACATGATGAAGAATAAGAAGGCAGGCTACATAATTACAGGCCAGTGGGCTAAGAAGGCTTATCAGGAAGCCAAGATTTACGGCGAGGCTGTTGAACTGGCATCTTCTGCTGATAAGACATTCAGCTATATTCCTGATTGTTCAGATCTTCCAATCACAGAGGATATGGACTATGTTTATATCTGTGAGAACAACACAATTTATGGAACAAAGTATAAGACTCTGCCTAATACAAAGGGTGTTACTCTTGTATCAGATGTTTCATCGTGCTTCCTTTCAGAGCCAATTGACGTTACCAAGTACGGCGTTGTATATGGCGGCGTTCAGAAGAATGTTGGTCCTGCAGGCTGTGTAATTGCAATTATCAGAGAAGATTTAATTACAGATGAATGCCTTCCTGGAACACCTACAATGCTTAAGTGGAAGACACAGGCAGATAATGACTCTTTATATAACACACCTCCTTGCTATACAATTTATATCTGCGGTAAAGTATTCAAGTGGCTCAAGAAAATGGGCGGTCTTGAAGCTATGAAGGCAAGAAATGAAGAAAAGGCTAAGATTCTTTACGATTTCCTTGACTCAAGCAAGCTTTTCAAGGGCACAGTTGTTAAGGAAGACCGTTCTTTAATGAACGTACCTTTCGTTACAGGCAACGAGGAGCTTGATGCTAAGTTTGTTAAGGAGGCAACAGCTGCCGGTTTTGTTAACCTTAAGGGCCACAGAACAGTTGGCGGTATGAGAGCTTCTATCTACAATGCCATGCCAATCGAAGGCGTTAAGGCTTTGGTTGATTTCATGAAGAAGTTTGAGGAGGAGAATGCGTAATGTATAACATTAATTGTCTTAACAACATTGCCAATGTAGGTCTTGATTTATTCTCTACAGAATATAACAAAAATGCTTCTTTTGAAGAAGCAGATGCAGTTTTAGTAAGAAGTGCCAAAATGCACGATATGGAG
>JBJENU010000251.1:0-1744 GCA_051880355.1 Lachnospiraceae bacterium
AGCATTACTCTGGGCATAGTCCTCAACATTGCCCACGGCAATATTACCCGCTTCTCCGGCAACAGGAATTTCCGGCTTTTCTTCCTGAACAATATCTTCTGTTGCTGCTGCAGCTTCTTCAACTGCCTTGGCAGTATCCTGCGAAACCGGTTCTTCCTCCTGGAATTCTTCCGGTTCTTCCCCTGCATCTTCTCCGTCTTCATCATCTTCTTCATCTTCTTCCTCGTCATCGGCAAGGAAAGTCTTTGATAAAAACGCCTTAAATCTTCCCTGTTTTGCAGGTTCTTCTTCCTCTTGTGAATCTGCCTGAGCCGGTTCTTCACCACCCTCTTCATTGGTCACATCAACCAGATTCATTTCCCTTGTTTCCTGTCTTCTAAGAGTCTGTTCTTCCTCCTGAACCAGAGTTTCGTCCCCTGTCTCCTGCGCAAGTGCAGCCTTTGCTGATTTAATTGCAGCCTCCTCCAAGACCTTTTCCTGTGCAGGGCTCAAGGCCACATACTGCTTCTTAAGAGCTATGGCTCTTTCCACATACACACCATCTCTGAACAGTGTTATAATTTCATCACATTCCTCAACACACTCTTCCTGCCTGCCTGTATTGCTGTACAAGTATGCAAGCTCACATAAATATTTTTCGTCAATCTCATGTTCACGATATTCCTCAAGAACCTCTATAAGCTCATCAGGTGATGCCTTCTGAGCCTTCAGAACCTTATATTCAAGCACATATCTGCTTGGATCCTTTGGAGCCATCTTCACATAATCCTTATAAAGCTCGTTAGCCTCATCATAATCCTTAAGGCGGAGACATATATCAGCCAGCTTATATACAAGTCTGCGGCCTCCAAGGTTCTTATTATATGCAATTACAGCAACCTCTCTTGCCTCTTCCAGCTCTCCCGCACTGTCATGAACCTGAATCAAAAGTGCAAGTGTCTGCCAGTCCTTAACTCTTCTCAAATCCAGTGCCTTGGCAACCTTGCTGGCTGTCTGGAAATCTTTCTTTGAAGCTAATTTTTTAATCTGTTCTATTTTTAAATTAAATTCGTACTTATCCATCTATTCCTCATTTCTGGACCATACGGCCGCCAGTTTGTATGAAATATGCCTAAAAAAATACCTAAACATACATTTTTAGTTTACCATACCCGCGGCACAATGTAAAGTATAATGTGCACAAAAAATGACCATACCCCCATATGAAGTATGGTCATTTTACTGGTGCTTAACGCACTTTTTGCTTTTTAATTATTACTGTGCAATTTTACCGGCAACAACTGTGTATTCCACATCACCGATTGTATATGTGCCTGTGAAATCGCTTGCAAGCTTACCTGTCACAACAAGCCATGAACCGCCTGAATTTTCAACAATTCCTGTAAATGTTGCATCAAGCTTGCCTTCCTGAACGTACCACCATGAACCTGCGTTACTAATAAGTCCGGTGTATGTTGGATCGTACTTACCGTTTCTGATAGCGATAAAGTTATTATCAGCATCCTTACCAAGGCCTGTGAAGCTGATATCAATCTTACCTGTCACAATGTACCATGTACCTGCATCATTGGTAAATGTGCCTGTGTAGTCCTTTGCGACCTTACCATCTACTACATACCACCATGCATCTGCATTATTAACAACGCCTGTGAAATCAGTCTTAACCTTACCGTTTACTACATAATAGAAATCACTGCCGCTAACGCCGATACCTGTAAACTCTGTGTTAAGCTTACCATTTACA
>JBJENU010000252.1:0-7489 GCA_051880355.1 Lachnospiraceae bacterium
TGCCCGAATCACTCACAAAGCCTGCTGTGCAGCTATCTCCAAAAAATATAACTGTTGATTGCTGTTGTTCAGCATAAACAGGTGTATTTAAATTAATCATAAATACTGCACATAACAATAAAAATAATAGTTTTTTCATATCTAAAATTATCTCCTTTTCATATACAAATCCGAGCTTTTTAGTACATTTATTTACTAAAACATAATTTTAGTACAAATCTTTACTAAAATCAATAGGAAATAACTTTATTAGGTATAATATTAATAACTTCTTTCTATACAGTATGGAGGTTATAGTGAATTATATCGAAAGAATCAGGGAATTAAGAGAAGATTTTGAATATACACAAGAATATGTTGCTCATTACCTGGGGACATCCCAGACGATGTATGCGAGATATGAAAGAGGTGCTAATGAACTTCCAATACACCACTTATTAAAACTATGTAAGCTGTATAATGTAACATCCGACTATATTCTTGGATTAGATAATACTAAAACACAACTCAAAAACAAATGAGTTTTCGCAAAATATTAATGGGGCTGTCACTCTATCCGGTGTTTAGCCCCATTCTCATCTTATTCTGCTATTTTTTTGTTCATCCTGTGCCTTATTACGGCAAAACAGATAAAATGTGCCGTAAAGGTTATTATCCAGCTTATTGGATATGTGATATACAGCCCTGCCGGTGAATGAAACTGTTCCAGAGTAAACAACGTAAATATCCAGACAATTCTTAATCCGCAGGCACCAATCAGAGACACAAACATAGGCACAATTGAATAGCCAAGGCCTCTTAAGGAGCCAACCACCACATCCATAATACCGCAGAGTGCATAAGTTCTGCTGATAATATTAAGTCTTACCATTCCTGCATCGGCAACCAGAGGGTTAGATGTATAAATTCCAAGCAGTGGTCTTCCAAGGAAGGCTACTGCATTACCCATTACAACACCAACCGTAATTACGCAGGCCTCTGCCGTAAAAAGAATTCTGTTAATTCTGTCATATCTTGCAGCACCAAGATTCTGGCTTGTAAACGCCATAGAAGCCTGATGGAAGGCATTCATTGCCATATAGACAAAACCTTCTATGTTAGCCGCAGCAGAATTTCCCGCCACAACTATCTCCCCAAAGGAATTTACCGACGACTGAATAATAACATTTGAAAAAGCAAACAGAGTTCCCTGCACACTGGCAGGAAGACCTATTTTTAGAATAGTTGTAAACTTATCCCTGTGAATTTTAAGCTTTCTAATCTCAAGGTGCATGCTTCCTGTTTCTTTAATCATACATCTCACAATAAGTGACGCAGAAATGACCTGTGAAATAACCGTGGCAAGGGCCACACCTGCCACATCCATCTTAAAACCGATTACAAAAATAAGATTCAGAACAACATTAATAACACCTGCAAAAAGCAGGAAATACAAAGGACGCCTGGTATCACCCATGGCTCTCAGAATTGCCGCACCAAAATTATAAATCATAGTTGCGGTCATTCCCACAAAATAAATTCTAAGATAGAGCACAGCCAGGTCAAGGACTGCATCCGGAGTCTGCATCCACACCAGAATCTGTCGTGCAAACACAACGCCAATGGCAGTAAGGGCCACACCGCTTATAATACTCAGTGCCATTGCCGTATGCAGCGTATCTTCAAGGTCTTTTGTTTTTTTAGCACCATACAGCCTTGCTGCAAGGACATTGGCGCCAATTGAAAAGCCCATAAAAAAGTTAGTAAGCAGATTAATCAGTGACGTATTAGAGCCCACAGCCGCCAGAGAATTGTCTCCAGCAAATCTGCCCACAACGACCACATCCGCCGCATTAAAAAGCAGCTGCAGAATACTTGAAGCCATCAGCGGCAATGTAAAAAGCAGTAGTTTTTTAAGGATGGAGCCGTTACACATATCTATTTCATATTTTTTAACATTCATTATACCGCCTCCGATGACCATCTAAAAAAAGTAAAGAATCGCCCTGTAAATAAATTCCACATATACCAATACAATCAGGCCAATGCCGGCAATTGGTATAACCATATTAAGATATGGATTTTTACATGGCTTATTGTATGAAAATAACAAAATAAACGGTGCAATAATAAGAAGTCCTATACAGTTACCAATCTTAAATATATCTAATATATTCATGGCAACACCATTCTCATATTTCAATCCCAGAATGACCAGTACTACTGCCAGCAAAGAATCAATAAATCCAACTATAGCAAAGGTTTTGGCTGTGAATTTTGCAAACTTGAAGGAGTGCATACGGGTATTCAGAAATTCTTCATATCCTTTCCGGTCTCCTCCCTGTTTAAAATACTTCTTTTTTAATCTGAATTCAGACATGACAATTATGACAAATGTCAAAAACATAACCGGTGCCTTGGTCGGCATAATCGCATACAAAAATGCAGGAAATTGTATTATTTCCAAGTTACTTAAAACAATAAAAATATAGATTACAACCTCATAAATAATCGGAAGCAAGGCACACATACGGAAAAACTTTTCTCTTCCGTTGCGAAAAAAACGAGGCGGTTCTGTAATCATAAAGAACATAAATGCGGTACACAATAACAAATCAATAAATACATTAAAATTAACAAGCTTTATGTTGAATTTTGCAAGTAAGCTACTGACTATTCCTGCACTGTTAAAAATATTTTCCCCAAGGAATCTGCTGGCAAGACCTGCTCCGTAATGATAAACTATTAATATAAAAATCACCGCTATGGCACCTGCAAACAAAGAGTATGTAATAAGCATATTTATACATCTTGACCTGTTCTGCAGTATGTACCCAAAGGAACCAAGCAAAAAACACGGAACTGCCAGCTCCGCAATAAGAGAAATTATAATTCCCGGTCCGGAATTGATATCAATGCCGTATCCCACATATTGGAATGCAAGATTGGATATAATTGAAAACTGTGACACAGCCATAAATATCCACGCCAAAGCCTTCATATGAGGAATTCCAATGGGGCCGCGATACTTAATATCATTACCGGCATTATAAAGAGTGAGATTATTTTTTCCTGCTTCCATTATAATGGACTCCTCCTGTGTAAATCTTCGTATATACTCTATCATTTTAGGAAATAACTGTCAATAAAACAAAAATAAACATATTGACATTTAATCCTTATTGATATATAATATCAATAAGGATTAATCAACAAGGATGACCATTATTATGATAAAACGCAACACAATTCAACGCTCGTTAGTTTTTGAAGCTGTGAATAATATGCAGTGCCATGCCACAGCAGATGAGATATATGAAGAAATTGTCAAAGAACACCCTAATATCAGCCGGGCAACGGTATACCGGAATCTTAATCTTCTGTCTGAAATGGGTGAAATTCGTAAAATGGAAATCCCGGGCGGAGCTGACCGTTTTGACCACCGCTGTCATGAACATTGTCATGTAAGGTGCGAGAGATGTGGTGGCGTCTTTGATGTAGATATGGAATACATTACCGGTTTGGAGAAACGCATTAAGAATGACCATGGCTTCGCGTTTACCGGCTATGATATTCTTTTCCGAGGAGTCTGCCCTGATTGTCAGGCAGCAGCCGGTCAGCACAAAAGCTGATTCCGGATGAAGCTTAATTTAGTGCGTATGCGGGCGCACACATCCCCCGTAAATATATTATACATAAGGAGTTTTGTTATGAGAAGTATTACAACATTAGATTTACAGTACGCACACCGTTTCTACGGTTTTAAAGGCGAAGCACAGTATTTGCACGGACATACCGGCGTTCTGACCATTGAGGTTGAAGATTCTGTGGAACCGGGTGTGAATATGGTTTTCCCATGTAATGAGATTCAGAAGACTGCATGGGAGGTTTTAAAAAACTTTGACCACGCATTAATTTTGAGGGAGGACGACCCTCTTTTGCCAGCCATTTTGAATGTCTATGAAGCTCAAGGCATCAAGAATGGAACACCTGCTAACAAGATGAAAGGCCCTGCTTTTAAAACAGAGCTGGCAACAGCTTATCCTGATTGCCGTCTGGTCGTAACCAAAGAAACCATGACTGTTGAAGGCATGATTAAGATTGTATATGACTTGTTGAAGGACAAGCTTAATATTGCCAAGCTTACTTTCACCAGCGGTGTCAATGCTGCCTCACAGGAATATGATACAAACAGAAGCGTTGATCGTTGTCCACTGTGTGGTGTTGCTTTAGATGAAAATGGTGTCTGCCCAAAATGCGGATACAAAAAGAACTAATAAATTAAAAATAAAACACCATTGAAATCTGACTCTTGAAGTTCAGATTTCAATGGTGTTTTTAAAAAGAGCCCCCGGTTATGCAATACTTTTTCAAAAAATCAGTCAACAATGACTTGTTACCATCATCTTCATAATAATAAGTAAGCGCATCATAAAACTCGTATTTTTTGTCCACCGGGATTGACAATATGCCTAATCCGTTCTGTATCATATACATATTTGTGTATATGGTTGCCGTCCGCTTATTTCCATCATTGAAAATCTGTTTTTTACAGATGTAACAAAATAATTCCAATGCACTGCATAACGACTTTTCTTTTATTATCTCCTTAATGTCTTCTGAAATCTGTCTTTCATCAGGCAACTCCGGATAATAATTTTTTCCATCGTGTACGGGTACACGTATTGGCTCATCACAATAACTTCTGAACATTCCTGCATTGATAACGGTAAACTTTCCTGCCAGCCTGTTTATTTTACAAAGCGAATCAATGTCTACCTCGTTGTCAACGTTATTGAATACCCATTTCCAGGCATTCTTTAAATCATTAACTGCGTTTATATCATCAACAGAATGTCCTGCAACGCTCATTCCATCGCATATTGTCTGGGTTTCCGGAAAAGTCACTCCAATTCCCTCAATGTTGGCGGAGCGGTATATGCTTTCCACCATATATTTCTTTGCGAGTAATAAATTTTTTTCTTTCTCCATTATAACCCTCTCAAATCCCTTAAATAAAGGATTTCTAACAATGCGGCTGACAGGAATCGAACCTGCACTCTCTCGAACTAGATCCTAAGTCTAGCGCGTCTGCCAGTTCCGCCACAGCCGCCGACTTGCATATTCTAACACAATCTTATGAAAAAAGCAATCTTTTAATTACTTATTTTCAGTTTCATAATCAAGAAGTTCTGCCAGATAGCCCTTAGCCTCAAGAGCCTTTTCTATCGCATCAAGTCTGGCACTGTCTTTTGCCTCAACTGTGTGGTAGTGGTATGCTGACGTAACATTTTTAAGCAGCGAGGACTTGCCGTTGCGCAAATTCTCCATAAATTCCTCAACATCAAGACGTGATTCAATGTTAAGAGGTGCCCTGATTTCACCGTAAACCTTGTGCTTTACAAATACATCAATAACACTGCCGCCTAAATCAACAATAGTGTTAAGCTCGTCACGGGTCTGCACATCTGTGTGTGTCACTTTAAAAACCCGTACATTTTCATTGCTGTGACTATCTAAGCTGTAACCCCTTGTAGTTGCCACAATTCCCGCATCGGCAGCTCTTAAAATGGCCATATCCTGCACAATCACCTGACGGCTCACGCCAAGCTTTGCAGCAAGCTCACTTCCCGGCACCGGATTTCCGGCATCAGCCAATAATTTTATAATCTGTTTTCTTCTCTCTTCACCATTCATACTTCTCACCCTTTAATTGCCCAGCGCATCTTTGTTGACCTTGCGCGGCCGTTATTTCTGCACTCCTGTGCAGATGGACGAATCACATCTTTTGCGATGTCACAAAACACGCCCTCTTTATAATACCTGTTAAATGCTTTTTTGACAAGTCTGTCTTCACCGGAATGAAATGTCAGAATTGCAACACGTCCGCCGCTTTCAAGAACATCCGGCAATTTTTCAAGGAAGGCTTCAAGAACCTCGAATTCACTGTTGACATCAATCCTTAGTGCCTGAAAAACACGCTGGCATGTCTTTTTTAATATATCCTTCTTCTCAGGATTGTCAGGAAGGAAGTCCAGTGCCTCCTGGATTACCTGGCGCAGTTTGGTTGTTGTCTCGATTTTTTCACCCTTGCGGAAGGTTTTTATTATCTGTTTAGCAATCTTTCCGGCATAAGGCTCGTCAGAATTCTCAATCAGCATTCCTTCAATCTCATCCTGGGTAAGCTCTGCAAGGCGTTCTGCCGCCGATACACCGGCCTGTGGATTAAGCCTTAAATCCAGTGGTCCGTCAAGCTTATAAGAAAAGCCCCTCTCCGGATTATCAATCTGCATTGAGGACACGCCAAGGTCTGCCATCATAAAATCGAATTTACCGTACTCTGCACTTACTTTATCAATGTTGGCAAAATTCTCCTGTATAATTGTCAGGATTTCCGGTCCATATCCTGCATCTTCAAGACGTTTTTTTGTTTTCACAATCTCAATTGGGTCTACATCAAGGCTGTAAATGTGGCCTTGTCCATTGAGACACTCCAGCATTTTTCTTGTATGGCCTCCGTAGCCCAGAGTGGCATCAAGTCCTGTCTGTCCCGGCTGAATCTGCAGAAAATCAAGTATTTCCTCAACACAGATTGATATATGCATACCTGCCGGAGTACTGCCCTTGCTGATAACCTTAGCAACTGTATCTGCATATTTTTCCGGCTGATGCTCCTTATATTTTTCCTCAAATTTCTTTGGATGTGTGCCCTTATAACGCACTCTGCGCTTATGCGGCTGCTGATTTTCTTCCATAATCTTCTCCTAATTATTTACTGATAACACCTTCCTGCGCCTGAATATAAATGGCAGTGCGAGTAAAAGTGCCCTACATATATTATCTGCAATCATACAGTACCATACATTGGCAAGTCCAAGTCCCCATACTTTTACACAAAGGAAGGTGAATAATATTCTTATACCCCACATACTTGCCGACTCTACAAAAAATGTGTAGCGGGTTCTGCCAAGCCCGTAAAATATACCCTCAAGAACCACCATAAGTCCGAAAAACGGCTCTGTAAAAGCTACAATTCTTAACATATCTGCGCCAATGCAGGCTACCTGCTCACTGCTGGTAAACAGCCTCATAAGCGGATATGCACACAAAAACAGCACGGTTCCCGTGACAACCATCATAAGCATTGTAAATATAACACTTATTCTGCTTACAGTATGAAGCTTTTTTTCATCCTTTTCGCCGTAGGACAGTCCAACCATGGCAGATGTGGCAATCCTTAAGCCGTACCCCGGCATGTAAAAAATTGTTTCCGCCGTCACTGCTATTGAATGTGCCGCAAAAATTGTTGTTCCCATTCCCGACACCATTCCTGCAAAAAACACATAGCCCAGACAGCTTACCACATTGGTTCCAAGTACGGGAATACTTAACTTGGCCAGTTCTTTTATAACAACACCGGTCTTTGACTTATCCTCACATATGTTGGCATTTTCAGGCCACAGTACTTTATTTTTCCTGAAAAACGCATACATAACCACCCCACCGGCTG
>JBJENU010000253.1:0-7452 GCA_051880355.1 Lachnospiraceae bacterium
CTCCTCCCAGATGTTCTGCCACTTTTTTTCGATGACAGAAGGCGTATAAGGGGTGCTCATGGTAAAAAACCTCCAGTATAAATTACGATAGCCAAGTGGATGAAATGAAAAAAGCGCCCGCCCCGCACAGGAGACGAAACGCATGTTCCGTGGTACCACTCCGCTTGCCGGCGGGAAATCCCGTCAGCCGCTCAAGGCGCTGTATCGGGCGCCGGCCGCAAAACGCTCCGGGAGCGAGAAGCCCTTGCCGCGCATCCGCCTTGCACCACCCGGCGGCTCTCTTGATGCGTTTTGCTCCGGCCATTTCCCATCGCTGCGTCTGAAAATCTGACCTCTATAGTATAAGCGTTTTTCGCGGCAATGTCAAACAAAATAAAAGAATTTCAAAAACTTTTCTGATTTTTTTATTGCATCAACTGTTAAAACACCGTCTTCCGCACTTGTACTTTTTTCAATCACGTCCTCTTTTTTATTATCACTGTGGTTCTTTTCTGCATTATCACAGCCGGTTATAATACAAACCATTCCAATTATTATTAGTAATGTCTTCATATAATTTTTTAACATATTTTATCTCTCCTTAGTTTCTCCCTTATTGCATCCGCAGGCACAACTTCCAATGTAAGGAGCATTTGTTCTGTGGCAATTTGGACATACCCAGTAACCATTTGTTACCGACTGCTCTTTAGTATAACCGCATAAACATCTGTCTACATAAGCTGCATTTGTTCTGTGACAATTAACACAATTCCAGCTTCCGTTCGGGTCTGATGACTGACCCATTCCATTACTGTAATAACCGACTTTGTTAGCCTTGGCAGAACAATAATATATTATTGCTACAATCAGAACAACAATCTGTAACATAAGCACAAATAGTGCACCGCCGGTATATCCAAGGTTTCCGTATGTCTTTTCACCGACTACGGCAGACATAATTATGTAATAAAAAATGTATTCATTGGCAAATATAATGCAAATCTTTGACAGTTCCTTTCCGTTATCAGACTGAACAATTTTAACAATTGCAATAGCTATAAAAATTGCAATCAATATAGTAAGAACATAAAACCAGCCTGTAAAACCAACGCTGTTAAGCTCATCAAAGTGGCAAATCAAATAAAATGTTGATGCCCCTCTCATATCTCCGTAATAATATTTCCAATTAAAACTGCTTACAAACATCAGCAATACAGCACAAATAACTGTCATTACCAGCATACCTCTTCTGGCAACATCAAAAAGTAATTTTTGATTCGCCAAATTAACCGGGGATTCTGCTCCTCTCCCCACCGGGGGAATATTAGGATTCCCTGCACCAGACGTTATCGGTGCGCCACAACCGGAACAGAATTTAGCCCCATCAGAATTTTTAGTACCACATTTTTCACAAAACATACCTTTTTCCTCCGTATCCTGTAATATTTTAAAAAACTGCCTTGCCACCTTGTTAGAATTTTATCACACTGTTCACACTTTTGCAATACTTTTTTCACTTTTAGCGAATATAATATAACTATAGTTTGTTACAATATAATTGTAATAGTATTACAATAAAAAGATAATAATCTTTAAGAAAGGAGAATTCTATGCTTTCAGAAGACATACGAATAGCAATCGGTAAAAGAATCCGAGCTTTTAGAGTTTCTCACAATTACACTCAGAGCGAATTCTCTGAATCAATTGATATCTCTGTTAATTTTCTTTCAGAAATAGAGAACGGGAAGAAGGGCTTCTCTGCTGAAACTCTGTATAGGTTATGCCGAACCTACAATGTTTCAGCCGACTATTTTTTGCTTAACGAGATTAATAACTGCCCTGCCACTTCAATTATAGACATTATCAATTCGTACAGTGATGAGCAACTGGATAATCTGGTCGACTATATTACATCATACAAAAAATTAAAGAATACTAAGTAGAATACCCTGTTCTTGCCCGACAGTTCTCCTAACAGGGCTATTCTACACAATTTTTGCACCCTTGCATATAGCAATTACACTAAATGTATCTTTATCATCACTAAATAGTATTTATTTCCATGACCTCAAAAAAACATCTGGATTAAGGAAATGCAGCCTGTTTTTAACTCCATTTACCACTAATCCAGATGATTTTATCTGCTTATATATTCAAAAAATGTATCCCTGAAATCCTTCTTTTTGTTCCTTGCAACCGGGAGTTCCACACTCTCCCCATAAATTGACAGGATGACTTCGTCCTGCTCAATCCGCTTGACGTATTTCATATTAACAAGAATTCCCTTGTTAATACAGTAAAAGCTTGCGGGCAGCTTCCCGCGAATGCTTTTGAATGACATATAGAAGGATTTCGGCCCCTCAAGGGTATTTATAACTGTTTTATGTCCTTCACTCTGAACATAGATAATTTCATTAACCGAGAATTTGTAAAGTGAATCGTTATACCTAAGTGTCAGGATTTCCTTAGAAGCTTCCTCACTTTGTATAAGCTTGTCAAGAATTTTCTCCATACTGGTATTGTCCACAGGCTTGTTCAGCACACCAAATATTTTTACATCATTCCAGAAAAGCTTCTCAATGTACTTCATTGTATAGGCTGTAACACATATTATTTTGCTGCGGCACTTCATATTATGAAGCTCACTGACATAATCAACACCACTCTTTGCATTACCCTGCCACTCCATATCCATAAAAATCGCAAAATATTTTTTAGAATTTTCCTTAATCACCGCAAAAAAATCATCAATATTCTGATATACATCTACCGTGATCTCCGGATGGATTCCGGTTATTTTGTCCTTTATTTCATTTGCCTGTTCTATATAGTCATCACATATCGCTACTAACATACTTCTTCTCCATCTCCCTCTCTCATCCTCTCTCATACTGCACCTTCATCTTATCCAGCATATCTATGGCCTTTGCCGGTTCATCCTCTGCCAGCGCCTTTGCAACACTTATCTGGTTAATATAGTCATGCCTTAATTTTGCCGCATACTCATTCTGCTCAATAAGCCTTGACAATTTTGTGCTCTCCCGCTGGCGGGCTGCATTGTACTCCAGTATGTAATTCTTTTTACGGACAGTGATTGTTCTGACAACTATTATCGCCAGCACTATTAATGTAAAAATATTGGCAAACACAAATAATTTTGTCACTACATCACTGCTTACATTTTCTCTGTCCATAATCCTGTTTATATACATTGGTGATATTATGCAGAAAAATGACACAAGAAATATTACCAAAAAAGACTTTTTATCCATAACCACATTTTCCAGCGTTTCCTTCTTGTGCTTCAAAAAATTGTATAGCAGTATGCTGGTAAATGACGACCAGAATAAATGTACTATATACCCATCCACAAAATGTTCATCGTACACAACATAATTAAAATTAATACCAAGCATCTGTGCTATGCTTTCTCCGCTAAAGCAATTAAAAGCGACCAGCCCATATGCAATTACAAATTTGTAATATTTAGGTTTTAACACCGGCAGAAATGCCAAAAACCATGTGATATTTCCAATTATTATAAGAATTAAATCAGCCATACTGTTAGGCTCAAAAAAATATCTCACATTTCCTACTGCTAGACCCAGAATTGCAAATCTTACAACCACTTTCCTTCGTTCTATTTTATAATCAGGCACTACATACACTGGAAAGGCCGCTATCAGATTAGCTATTGTAGCAATTATAACATTAATTACAACAGTCATTTCCCTGTCTCATCCTCTCTCATACTGTACCTTCATCTTATCCAGCATATCTATGGCCTTTGCAGGTTCATCCTCTGCCAGCGCCTTCGCAACACTTATCTGGTTAATATAGTCATGCCTTAATTTTGCGGCATACTCATTCTGCTCAATAAGCCTTGACAACTTTATGCTCTCCCGCTCACGGGCTGCATTGTACTCCAGTATATAATTCTTTTTACGGACGGTAATAGTCCTTACAACTATTATTACCAGCACTATTAATGTAAAAATGTTAACCAATACAAATAATTTTGCCACTGCATCACTGCTTACATTTTCCCTGTCCATAATCCTGCTTATGTATATTGGTGATATTGTACAGAAAAATGTCAGCATAAATATTGGCAGGGTACATTTCATATCCACAATCATATTATCCAGCTTTTCTTCATTTCGCTTTAAAACACTATATAAAATTGTGTATGAAAACAATCCCCACAAAAAGAAGACGCTATGTGCAAACAGAAAATCAATTGCATTGATGTTAAAATCAAGACCCGGCCATATGAACTGTATAATACTTTCTCCGCCAAATGACACGAACACATAAAGTCCGTATGCAATTACAAATTTATAATATTGGGGCTTTAATACTGATAAAAGTATATAGAAAAAAATAAAGTTGCTGACAACTATTAAAATAACATCAACTGCACTGTTGGACTGGAAAAAATACCTTATATTCCCTATGGTTACCCCAAAAACTGCAAGCCGCAGGAATACCTTTTTTCGTTCTATCTTATAATTAGGTATCACATACAGTGGAAAAGCACCTGCCAGATTGGATATTGTCGCCATTATAAAATTAATTACAACTATCATAATTCTTCCTGTCCGCAGCACAATATAACTGTTGCCGTATAATCTTTTTTATTAATTACAGTATTGAAATCCCCATTATACTTCTTTGCTATGTCGTTTATAATTACTTTTCCCCAGCCGTGCTCCTTTACAACTGGATTTACTTTTTTCTTTTTAGCTTTAATCCTGCCGGAGTAGGAATTAGTGACACTTATTGTGAGGTAATCTCCATTCATATTCATCCTCAGCCTGATGAATTTAGTCTTACTTTTATTGTCCTCAATACAATAATTATAGGCATTATCCAGCAAATTCAGCATAACTGAAGACAGGGATAAATCATCAACCTTTATAATTGCGTTAATGTCTGCGTCGGCTTTAAAATCTATGTCCCCGCAGCGTTTCTCCATCTGGTAAATTATCTGGTTAACAATTGCATTAGAGCAGTATTCTCTGATTCTTAATGCTGAAACTGACTGCTCAATTTTATCATTCAGTTCTCTTTCATCAGCATTTTTAATGATTTCCTGTTTGATTGTTTCGATGTTCTCAATACATTTTTGAGAAACATCTTCATAAATCTGCATTATTTCAAACTGATTCTCTTTTAAAGACATTTCATCCTTAATTTTTCTGATTTCTATTCCCTGGCTTTTCCTGTCAGGAATATCCATTACAAGGCGCATAAAGCAGGAACAGAAGGCCCCTCCCAGAAGCCATGATATTACCATCAGAAATACATCATTGCCTTCCGGCCTTGAATAATTCATCAAAGCAATCATAACAAAAGGAACAATAATTATCGTAACATTAATAATGTTCCTGTTACGTTTCCTTACCCACATATATGCCACGGTAATTACCAACACGGCAGCTAACTGTGCTACAAGCAATCTGGTAAACACGAAAAAATCTGTTCCCATAATTAACTGGATAATTTCTATCAGATAACTGGCAATGGCGGCAATAATCCCATATTTCCTGCCATTACCATTGTCACCGGTCATTATAACTGCCGCAAAATAGTAACTAAGCTTAATGCCCAAAGTCATTAAAAAACATATTACAAAATTCATCCCTACTCCTCAACCGTTATTATATCTTTCAGCACATAGTGGAATGTTGGCGCAGAACTGTGCTCATTCTCAATGTAGCCATTAGACAAATCAATTGTGTCGTCGGGATTAAAAGGGTCTACACCCGTGTAATTGCCCTTAAAAACTTGGATGCCGCCCTTCTTGAACTTGGCAATCAGCTCATCAATTTTTTCCTGAGTTCCGGGTGCTGCAATAGTTTCATTAAGCCTTAACATAGAAACCCAGCCCTCCTTGAAGCCACCGCTGATATCATTGCCGTGGACGTTGCCGGGCACATATTTTTCAATCTGCTTTCCGTTAAGGACAGCTCTTGTGGCAGCAATCATATAATGCTGCCAGTTTATTCTTGAACTTATAAGTGAGGTCGTAGGTGCCACATTTGCCATACTCTGGTTATAACCCACATGGTACACCTCTTTCTCATGTGCGGCTTCCTCACAGGCAACAGCCGGGCCTGCCGTATCAGAATGCTGGGAAATAATTACACAGCCTTCCTCGATAAGGCGCTGGGCTGTTCTTTTTTCAATGTTGTAGTCCCCCCAGCTGTCAGTGTAGATTACGGTCATTTCAGCATCCGGAACGATTGAACGTGCTCCAAGCAAAAACGCCGTATAGCCTGAAATAACCTCCGCATACGGAAAGGCCGCAACATAGCCGATTTTTGCCTGGTCTGCAGTAATCCTTCCGGATTTAATCATTTCCTCCAGCTTCATACCGGCTACAACACCTGCCACATATCTGCCCTGATATATCTCTCCCATATAGTTGTGCACATTGGGAAGAATCGGGTCCTCATTGGCATTATAGCACGTCGCAATGCAGAACTGGATATCCGGATTTTCTTTGGCTATTTCTTTAGCAGTATCTCCAAAACCGAAACTTGTCGTAAAAATCAAATCACAGCCCTGGTTAACAAGGTCTATTATGTAAGATTCTTCCTTACCCTCAGGAACATTGTACTTTGGAATTGTCTCTACCGCATCGCCAAATTCCAGCTCAATCTCCTTCTGGGCAGTAATGAAGTTATTAGTGTATGTGTTGCAACTGTCTCCAACATATACAAAGCCCACCTTAATGTTTTCACGTTTATCACTTGTGACATTACTGATAAACACCAGGCCGTGCATAAAAACAATAAGTACAGCTGCACACAAAAAGCTTAACGCATATACTCTTTTCATTATTTGCCGGCCTCCCTTTCCAAAAATTCCTTCAGGCAGTCAATCAAGGTCCTGTATTTTTCCATAAACGCTTCATGATTAGCTTCAACATAAGCAATGTCATTGTCCCTTGTTGCAAATTCAAGTGCCTTTGCCAGTTCTGACACTTCAACTGCACCTATGGACATAGAATTGCTCTTTACTGAATGAATTAAAATCCTGTAATTTTCGTAGTCCTTACTTTCGTACAGCGAATTCAGCTGCTCCAGCTTATTGCCACTTGTATACTCCTGCATAACTTCCTTATAAAAATCCCAGGAATCAACGCAGTACTTCATGCCAAGCTCAGTATCTATTCCCGGATATGCTGCCTTAAGCCTGTCCAGAGGACTGTTTAAATCGGCCTCTTTGCTTTCGCTTCTGCCTTCACTTATAAGCTCCTTTGGAAGATACTTTCTTAATTTTCCTTCAAGAATCTGTGCATCTATCGGCTTTGAAACGTAGTCATCAAAGCCCGCCTTCATATAGAATTCCTTTGCTCCGTTTATTGCATTGGCTGTAAGTATAATTACTATGGTGCTTTCAGGAATCAGCCCGTCCTGCCGCATTTTTTCAAGAGTCTGGATACCATCCATCTCCGGCATCATA
>JBJENU010000254.1:0-1728 GCA_051880355.1 Lachnospiraceae bacterium
AAGTGCCAAGGCCATCCTTTACAACAACCGCAATACCTACGATTTGCTCAAGGCGGATAAAAAAGAAGAGCCGGTGGCATTACAGCTTTTTGGCTCAGACCCGCAGATAATGGCAGATATGGCAAAGAGGCTTGAGGATGAAGGCAAAAATTTTGCCATATTCGATATTAATATGGGCTGCCCTGTTCCTAAAATTGTCAACAACAACGAAGGCTCAGCACTGATGCGCAACCCAAAGCTTGCAGGCCGTATTGTTGAGGCTATGGCAAAGGCAGTAAACAAGCCTGTTACAGTAAAAATCCGCAAGGGCTTTGATGATGACAGCATAAATGCACCGGAGCTTGCCCATATAATACAGGAAAGCGGCGGTGCGGCAGTTACAGTCCACGGCAGAACCAGAGCCCAGTATTACAGCGGCAGGGCTGACTGGGACATAATCGGAAAAGTAAAAGAAAAAGTATCAATTCCGGTAATAGGCAACGGTGACATATGCAGTGCCGCCGATGCTGCCCGTATGCTTAAAATGACAGGCTGCGACGGCTTCATGATTGGAAGGGGCGCAAGAGGCAACCCATGGATTTTCAGGGAAATCAATTACTTTTTTGAAAACGGAAAAGAAATGCCAAAGCCGGCTACAGATGAGATAAAAGCAATGATTATGCGGCATCTGGAGCTGCTCATAGAGTGCAAGGGCGAGTATACCGGAATCCGTGAGATGCGAAAGCATTTTGCGTGGTATACCGCAGGCCTTCCTAATTCAGCAGCAATGCGAAGCCGGGTCAATGAGACAGAATCAGTAGAAGAACTGGCTCAATTGGTGGAGACGATTCATTAGGTTAATGTTGACTTTTGAATATATTTAGGGTATAATATCAGAACATAATGCCGAGGTAGGCAAATTTTTTATTAAAATCCTTATAAGGATTGTGGAGGTTAGACATGGCAGATAAGAAAAATATTCTTACTTATAACGGTCTCAAGAAGCTTGAGGATGAATTGCATGATTTGAAGCTTGTAAAGAGAAAAGAAGTTGCAGCTAAAATCAAGGAAGCAAGAGAGCAGGGCGACTTGTCCGAGAACGCCGAATACGATGCAGCCAAGGACGAGCAGCGTGACATCGAAGCCAGAATTGAGGAGCTTGAGAACATCCTTAAGAACGCAGAGGTTGTTGATGAGGACGAAGTTGATTTGGACAAAATCAGCGTAGGCTGTGTAGTAAAAGTGTTTGACCTTGAATTTGACGAAGAACTTGAGTTCAAGATTGTTGGCTCAACAGAGGCTAACTCCCTGAACGGCAAGATTTCCAACGAATCACCTGTAGGTGCCGCTCTCATCGGCAGAAAGAAGGGTGAAGTAGTTAAGGTTGAAACCCAGATGGGCGAAATCGAATACAAGATTATTTCTATCGAGAAGGCTAACTAATTACAAGGAGGATACACCTTTGGCAGAAGTTAATAATAACAATGCACAGACAGCTGACGTGAACGAACAGGTCCGCATCCGTATGGATAAGCTGAAGGCATTGCAGGAAGCAGGAAAGGACCCTTTTCAGATAACTAAATACGACGTTACACATCATACTTCCGATGTCAGAAGCCTCTACGAGGCACTGGAGGCCAAGCTTCTTGCCGGAAGAACACCGGTAAGTACAGAGGGGCTTGATGAACAGCAGGCAAGAGAGGTAACTAACAACGATTATAACGAGAGACGTGCCATTATGGACGCACA
>JBJENU010000255.1:0-1703 GCA_051880355.1 Lachnospiraceae bacterium
TCGAAAGCTTAAGTCTGTTACCCCTGCCATTGGTGCTAATATGCAATTGTTGTCTATTTTAACATTTCCTATTTGCATTTTTTCTCCAGATAATCTTCAACCCTTCCAGTGTCAGCGTAGGGTCATATACATCAATGCTTACGGTGCTGTCGGCAATCATTTTGCCAAGGCCACCTGTTGCAACTACTTTTACATTCTCAATCCCGGCTTCTGCTATCATATTGCGGATGATATACTCTGCCTGCCCAATCTGTCCGTACACAAGACCTGCCTGAATACTTGTAACTGTGTTTTTGGCAAGAATACTGTCCGGCTTCTGAATTTTTACGTCAGGAAGCATTGCCGTGCCTTCCCCAAGAGCCAGGGCGCACAGGTTAATTCCCGGTGCTGTGACACCTGCCACAAGGGAGCCGTCTGCGCTTACCAGGTCATAGGTGGTAGCTGTACCGAAATCCAGCACAAGCACCGGACCACCGTAAATTGTATATGCTGCTGCCGCATCTGCAATTCTGTCAGGGCCCATCTCCTTAGGATTCTCAATTGCAAGGCGTATTCCTGTCCTTGTGCCCGGTCCTATGATAAAAGGCTTGATGCCAAAATATTTAATTATTGCACTCTCCATGGAATACATAACACTTGGAACAACGCTTGACACCACCACAGCCTCAAAATTGTCGTATGCAATATTTTTAAGCTTAAGCATATCGCACATCAGCACACCGTACTCATCAGAGGAACGCTTCTGCGTTGTCATTCTGAATGTAGCAGTCAGTGTGTCATCATTGTCAAAAACGCCAAGCACAATGTTGGTATTGCCAATATCCACAACCAATATCATAGCATTTACTCCTGCAAAAAGAATACTTTATAAAACATCTCAAGGGCCGTAAGTATTTCCCGCTTTTCATTCTGCATTCTCTTGATTAAAAGACCGCATGAAATCTCATCATAGAGCAAATCGCCCTCGTCACACCGGGACTTAAAAAGCAACTGTCCATCCTTGTCAAATTCAAGAGTTAAAATACCCCCCACTTCCTCGGTAAAAAGAACACACATAATTTTTAACTCGTCCTTAATATCATCCGGAAGCTGGTTAAAATCCTCGTTGAGATAAAACTTTTTCTCATATGCGCTGGAAGCACACAGAACTACATTTTCATCATACATATCCATATAACCCACGCACGGAAACTTCTCCTGCAAATACAGGCTTAATACTGCCGTCAGGCAATTCCACCAGAAGTCTGCCTTCATTATCAATTCCTCTGGCAATGCCTGAATACCGGCCCTGAAGCTCACTTATGCGCACCTCTCTGTCAACATTAACTAAATGCTTATTATATTCTTCTGTCAAAGCAGCCATATTGCCACATTCACACAGCTTCCCATACAGGTTCTCGAAGTCTGCGCATATTTTTGCAATTATGCCGCTTCTGTTATGCTGTCTGCCTGTCTCAATTCTAAGGGACGTGGCAACTTCAGCAATGTCCTCAGGAAATTCCCTGGTGTTAACATTGATGCCGATGCCCACCACAACATAGTTAATTATATCAGGGTCTGCACTCATCTCTGTAAGAATGCCGCAGACCTTATGCCCGTTCATCACAACGTCATTGGGCCATTTAATCCCTGCCTCAATGCCTGTTACCTCTGAAAGCACCCTTGATACTGCAAGCCCTGCAACAAGTGTAAGCATAGAGGCA
>JBJENU010000256.1:0-7318 GCA_051880355.1 Lachnospiraceae bacterium
GATTTAAACTTGTCAATGTCAAGAAGACAGAACATACCTGCCTGTTCCTGTGCTATTAATTCCTTAATCTTGCGCTCACCTGAACCGCGGTTGCGGATTCCTGTCATAAGATCTGTCTCTGACAGATACAGCAGATGATTAGCTCTCTTTTTCTCTGCATCTATGCTCTCCACGGCCCAGATTACATGATAAAGATGATGGTTGTCATCATAATCAACAGCAATAAATCTTCCCCGGCACCATCCTGACTTTTTACCTAAAAATTCGCAGGTAATGGTCTTGGAATCTCCCATTCTCTCTTCCAGTGTGTCGAGATTAATAAACTCCAGAACTTCCTCAAGCTGCTGCTCCTCAGTCAGTTCTGTCATGACGTGGCAGAGTACCTCCCTGCAGTGATGATAATCTCCATTAACCAGATTATGTATATGCTCAAGGCTTGAAATCTCCTTAAATGTGTCATCCTTCAGGTTGATTACATGCATTGAAATATATATGCTTGCAGCCGATGCAAACTGATTAGCAGTCTTTTCCGCCATAATTCTCTTGTTATTGCTGCTGTTACAAAGCCACACAATTACAATCAGAAGGACTGCAGATGCTACTGCACATATGAACAAATTGCGGACAATATCTTCCAAAAGTATCTGCTCATCCATAACAACGGCAACACGCCATCCGCCAAGTATTTTATCAGAAAAAACCAGACTGCTTGCATCGTACACCTTCATCTCAAAGGAAGCCATATCCGTGGCAAAAACCTTCTCTGCCAGTTCCTGTCTGGCACTTCCGCCATCGCCTTTAAGGAAATTTCTTCCAACCTCCAGTGCGTCAGAGCTTGCCACAACGCAACCCTGGTCATCAAAAATAATACAGTGTCCGTCACCGCTGTTCTGAATGTTTTTTGCCAGTTCCGTAAGACCCTCAATGCTAATATCCAGTGCAACAACATCCTGCCCGCCGGACAGGCTTCTTGTAATGGAAATTATCATATTGCCGCTGTACTCGTCAACATACGGACCTGCAATTACAGTTTTGCCTGCAGCCGCTACAGCGCGCTGATACCATGGATGATCCTGAGGTATATATCCTGCACCAGGAATCCAGTTGGTTCCATCAATATACTCGCCTCCGAATACTCCATACAGTCCCATAAAATTCGGTTCTATGGAGTCAATGTATCCTCTCGTTGTAGAGACAAGATAGCTTCTTATGTCGATGTTATTAGCACCTGTTGCCTTCATATATTCAATGGATTCGCTGGTAATTGCTACAATATCCACATTTTCCTGCAGATATCCGTTAATTGTCAGAACTGACTCAGCAATAGTCTTATTGCCGAGACTTACAACATTTTTGTGAGCGGTGGAATAAAATGACCGGAATATGAAACCTATGACGGTAAAAAACACTATAAAAACACTTACCAGTGTTATTATAAAACTTTTCTCAAATCTCCTGCTCATAATGCCCTCCACAATATGGCATTATATTATCATACCCCGCAAAAAATATCAATAATAACATATTCTGCAATTGTGCCGGTTTTAAATGGAAGAGCCCAGTCAGAAATACCTGATGTTACAATAAAATCCGTATCATCACGGTTCTCTGCTCCATAAATCATATCATCAGGTCCAAAATATTTACTGATAACATTTACCGGAAACAGCCAGCCGCCATGGGTATGACCCGATAGTACAAGATCCACACAGGCTTCAGCCTGATTTTTGTAATCATTAGGCTGATGGTCCAGGACAATTATATATTTATCCATATCAAGTCCTGATACCAGCCTGTCCATAGAGGCTCTTGCAGCAGTGCTTTTGTCTTTACGTCCCACAAGATAAATATTATCATTAAGCATAACAGTCTCATCCTCAAGAACGGTTACACCATTTTTCTCAAGCTCATCCACCAAATCTGTGGTTTTAAAATCTCTGTGGTCATAATACCCTTTGTCATGATTGCCATATACAAAATAAGTGCCATACTTAGGATTTAACCTTCCAAGTGCCTCACAGGCCATTACCATGTCAGCTGCCGATGTATCATCATCAACAAAGTCGCCAACAATAACTACAACATCCGGCTGTGCCTCTGCCACAGCCTCCATGTGCCCTGCAAAACCTTCACCGTCAAAGGTTGAACCTATATGTGCATCTGCAATCATTGCTATCCTTAAACGGTCAGTTCCTAAATCCTTTGAAGCCTCGATAACGTAATCAGTCCTGTACACGTGATGGGCCATATAATATGCTCCATACATATATACAACAGTTATACATATGGCAAAAATACCCTGGTAGTAACGCTTAAAGCTTTTCTTTCCCGCTGCCTTCTTAACAACCCAGCCTGCCAAATCACAAACAATCCAGAATACAAGCAGGTGCAGTACAGCCACAACAGTTGCAACTGTTTTAAAAATTAAGAACAATACAATTACAAAGACGGGAATGGCAGCAACAAGCCACGAAAGCTTTTTGTGCTCACGGGCATAACGCCGTACAGTTTCAAACCTGTGAAAGCCCAGCCAGAAGTAAACAAGTGATGCAATTGCAACGATAAACACCGTACCAAAAATAACCATAAAATTCATATCAGCCACTCCTACTTTTTATAATTATCCATTAATTAAATTATACAGTTTAAACTTAACTTTAAGTCAAGTAATTTTTATGTTTTTTAATTGACAAAGAAAAATCCGGAATGTATAATTCACGTTGTGTTTTATTAAAAGGAAGGAATTTTATTATGGAATCCTATACATATTTATTGGTTTTAGCTATTATTCTGCTGTCCACCAAGCTGCTTGGTCTTGTAACTGAAAAAATTCATATGCCACAGGTAGTAGGTGCCTTACTTGCGGGAATTATACTTGGTCCCAGCGGATTTGGTGTTCTTGAGAGCACTGATTTCCTTGTAAAAACAGCAGAAATCGGTGTAATTATGCTTATGTTCACAGCCGGCATCGACACTGATATGAAGGAGCTTAAACAGACTGGTGTGCAGGCACTTGCAGTGGCAGTCACCGGTGTTATTGTACCACTTGTACTTTGCGGCAGCCTGTACTTTTTCTTCTCCCTACATGATTTTACAACATCAAATGTCCTTGCGGCATGCTTTGTCGGCGCAGTTTTTTCGGCAACATCAGTTTCAATTACAGTTGAGACTCTTAATGAAATGGGCAAGTTAAAAACTAAAACAGGCACCACACTTTTAAGCGGTGCCCTTATCGATGATATTCTTGGTATTGTTGTTTTATCTATACTTACCGGTTTAAGCTCAGGTGATTCAAACCCTGCCTTTGTGCTCCTCAAGATAGTATCTTTCTTTGTTTTTACGGTAATTGTAGGTTTTGTAATCAGAATTCTTTTTGCCAAAATATCCGAGCATCACTTCCACAGCAGAAGAATTGCAGTGTGGGCACTCGCCTTCTGTTTCCTTATGGCATACTGTGCCGAAGCTCTTTTTGGTGTGGCAGACATTACAGGTGCTTATTTTGCAGGTCTGATTTTATGCAACCTTGCCAAGGCAAGACAGTTTGTTGCCAAAAAGTTTACAGTTTCGGCATATATGATTTTCACTCCTGTATTCTTTGCCAGTGTCGGCATGAAAACTGACTTAAAAACCATGAATGGAGAGATTCTCGTTTTTGCACTGCTGCTGATTGTATTTGCTGTTATTTCAAAAATTATCGGATGTGGCCTTGGTGCAAGACTTACAGGTATGAGTAATCATCAGTCACTGGTTGTTGGCATTGGTATGGTTGCCAGAAGTGAAGTTGCCCTTATGGTTGCCCAGAAAGGCATCAATGCAGGGATGATTAATCCTGTAATATTGCCTGCAATTGTACTTTCAATTATAGTTTCGGCTCTTGTAACGCCAATACTTTTAAAATTGGCAATTTCCAAAAAGCCTGAATTAGAGTAAGCTTATCTGACTTATAATTTTTCTTAATTTTAAAACTATTGTTCATAAGCTTGATTTTTTCCATAGTGCAGCCTATAAATTCTCCTTAAAAAATTTTTCCATTGCGTCAAAGGCCTCATCCTCGTCTCTTCCGTTGACCATAACTTCCACCTTCATACCCTTTTTAATTCCAAGGCTCATAAGTGCCATAAGCTTGGTTGCATCTGCACTGGCATTATTGCAGGTTACAACTATCTCCGACGCATATTTTTTTGCTTCCTTAACAAGTGCGCCTGCCGGTCTGGCATGAATTCCCACTTCATCAGTAATTACATACTCAAAAATCTTCATAAAATTCCCCCATTGCTTTCAATAACATTTTTATACCAGTAATAAGATGCCTTTGGCGTTCTTGTCATATCACCGCTGCCATCATCATCTTTATCCACAAAAATAAGTCCGTAACGTTTTGACATCTGTCCGGTACCGGCGCTGACCAAATCAATGCAGCCCCACACCGTATATCCCATAAGGTCTACTCCATCCTGTACCGCTTTTATCATTTCCTCAATATGACTCTTAAGATAATCAATTCTGTACTTGTCCTGAATTGAGCCGTCATTGGACTTTTCATCATAAGCCCCCAGTCCGTTTTCCACAATCATAAGAGGAAGCTGGTATCTGTCATAGATGATATTAAGTGTGTATCTAAGTCCCACAGGGTCAATCTGCCATCCCCAGTCGCTCTCTTTAAGATAAGGATTTTTTATTCCGCCTGAAACATTTCCCATAGTTTTCTCACCATTATTTTCCGAAGAGACGCAGCTTGTCATATAATAGCTGAAGGAGTAAAAATCAACAGTGCCCTGCCTTAAAATTTCTTCATCCTGGGCTTCAGTTTTTATTTTAATATTTTTCTCCTCAAAATAGCTCTTTGCGTAGGAAGGATAATATCCGCGAACCTGAACATCAGAGCAGAACCAGTTAATCATCTGCATTTCCTTTTCTGTTTTTAAAATATCCTGTGGTGCACAGGTATACGGATATTTAGTGAGAAAACATATCATATTGCCAACCTTTGTATTTTCGCGGGTGTCGTGTATATATTTGGTAATCATGGCACTGGCCACAAGCTGATGGTGGAGCCCCTGAAAACGTACCTGCTCACTATCATTTTCCATAATAACCGGTCCCTGATATCCTTTAACAGTTCCCAGGGAAAGCACGTTGCCCATTGGCATGGTGCCTGCATTTATCTCATTAAAGGTAAGGTAATATTTAACCCTGTCACCAAGATAATCAACTACTGTCCTGGCAAATTTCATAAACAAATCAACACATTCCCTGGATTCCCAACCGTTAAATTCCTCCACAAGAGCATAGGGCATTTCATAATGTGACAGTGTGATAAGCGGTTCAATATTGTACTTTCTGCATTCCTCAACAACAGCACCGTAAAATTCAAGGCCGGCAGAGTTAGGGTTTTCTTCCCTTCCCGTAGGAAATATTCTTGTCCATGCAACTGAAAACCTAAAAACTTTAAAGCCCATTCCCGCAAGCAATTTAATATCTTCCTTATATCTGTGATAAAAATCCACCGCCTCATGGCTTGGATAATATCTGCTGTTATCCACTTCGACGGTTATTATTTTAGGCTCATCAACAGTTCCGGCAGTGCACATATCAGGCACGGAAATCCCCTTGCCGTCAGCATCCCACGCTCCTTCAATCTGATTGGCCGCCACAGCGCCTCCCCACAGAAAATCTTTTCTTAACTTGTTCATAATTCCTCCAACTACTTATTTGATTACAAAAATTTGCTGACCTACAGTTACATTTTTACTTCTTTCCGTCTCAATTTTTCCAAAAACATCCGAATTTGTCACAACTATTGGCGTATCTGTTATGAAACCTCTTTTTTTCAAAAGTTCAATGTCAAATTCCAGCAACAGTTCTCCCTTTTTTACTGCTTCTCCCTGGTTTTTCTGAGGTCTGAAGCCTTCACCGTTGAGATTGACAGTGTCCATTCCAACATGAATGAGAATTTCTGCACCACTTGCGGTTGTTATCCCAAAAGCATGACCGGTGGAAAAAAATGAGGAAAGCACACCATCTGCAGGGGCGTATACTTTTCCCTCAGAAGGTTCTATTGCAACGCCCTGTCCCAGCTCTCCGCCGGCAAAGGCCTCATCCCTGACAGCCTTCAAAGGTTTTAAACGACCCTTTACCGGTGCAAATATAACCTCTCCGGTTCCGCCACTTTTTTCCCTGTAAAAAACAAGTTCTGCCACAAAGGCCGCAGCAAGACACGCTATTGAGATTATTATTGCATAAATCACTTTTCCTGTGTGATTAGTCATAGGGTTAATAAATGCTGTATAGCCAAACACGCCAAAGCCTGCCAGCATATACTGCCTGACATCCAGTGCCAGCATAGCTGCACCGCCTATTCCCGCAATTATACAGGTTCTGACGAATGTGGATTTTTTAGGCAGGGTAATTCCATAAATAGCCGGTTCGGTAACACCTGCGACAGCTGAAATTGCCGCAGCAGGGCAAAGACCTCTTATTTTCTCATCTCTTGTCCTGAACCATATGGCAAGCACTGCTCCTGTCTGTGCAAAGGTTGTTCCAAACATTGCTGAAAGAATTATATCACCGCCCTGGGTCATATTTACCAGTGCAACCGGCACCAGTGCCCAGTGCAGTCCGAAAATAACCAGCACCTGCCATAAAAATCCTACGGCAAAGCCCATCACAACAGGGCTTATATTGTTAAGTGCCTGGAATACAGCCGCAATTCCATCGGCCAGCATTGATGCCACAGGTCCGATAATCCAGAACGTAAGGCTGATTGTTACAATTGTGGTAATAAGCGGCACTGCAAAAAGCTTGATTGTGTCAGGAATATATTTTTTATAATGTTTTTCAAACCATCCAGCAAAGGCCACAGCAAGAATTATCGGAACCACACTGCCTGTATAATCACCGGAGGCAGGCATTCTTACCGGTATTCCAAACAATTCATTGAGTGTGTTGCCACTGGCAGCCAGTACATTGGGATATACCAGGGCAAGAGCGATTATCATTCCTTCAAGTTCCGGCAGTCCAAACTTTCTTGAAGCAGTGAGTCCAAGAATTACCGGCAGGAAATAGAACGCCGCATCACCAAGACTGTAAAGAATGTTATAGGTTGAGCTGTCCGGCAGCAATATTCCCGCCGCAGTGCAAAGTGAAAGTATGCCTTTCAAAATACCACACGCACAAAGCACGCCGAGAAACGGTGAAAACGCTCCTGTAATTATGGATATAAAGCTGTTCAGCAAGTTAACTTTTTCCCGCTTTTCTTTTTTTTCTTCAACTTTTGTGCCAAGGTGTCTCATTATTTCATCATAGACATGTGGAACAT
>JBJENU010000257.1:0-7258 GCA_051880355.1 Lachnospiraceae bacterium
ACTGAATGACGTTAAGTTCTCATTTAATTCCTATACCATGAACAGAACCTCAATTGCTTTTGGTGTTGAGGCTGTCAAAGATAAGGAGTATTTCTGTGAGTGTGTCAATAAAATTATTGCTACCCGTGAAAACGCTAAAAAGCGTCTTGCACAGCTTGGATTTACCTTCCCTGATGCTAAGGCTAATTTTATTTTTGCTACACATAGGGAAAAGAAGGCAGCAGATATTTTTGCGGCTCTTAAGGAGAGGGGAATTTTTGTAAGATATTTTAACAGCCCGAGAATTGACAATTACTTAAGAATTACAATCGGCACTGATGAACAGATGGAAAAACTTTATAAGGCGTTAGGTGAGATTTTATGAGAGTAGTAGGTAAGCAGACAAACAGCAGAATGTGTTATGTATGCGGTCTTGATAATCCTGAAGGGCTGCAGGCGCATTTTTACAATATGGAAGACGGCAGCGTAATGACTAAGTTTTCCTACAGGGATACACAGCAAAGCTTCCCGGGAAGGGTTCACGGCGGTCTTGTGGCAACAATGCTTGATGAGCTGGGACTGAGGGCTCTCTGGGTTAAGAATTCCGAGGATAATTTCGGCGTTACGATGACTATGAATGTGAAGCTGAGAAAGCCGGTGCCATACAATGAGCCGTTGATTGGAAAAGGCCTTGTTACAAAAGAAAATTCCAAGTTTTTTATAATTAAGACAGAAATCTTCAATATGGACGGAGTATTGCTTGCGGAAAGCGAACTGACTTATCTGAAGCTTGACACAAGCAAAATTGTGGGCGATGACATTAATCCCCATGAGGAAATGTGCTACCTGATTGAAGATGACGTGACAGAGATTAATTTTGGAAGGAGTACAAATGAATAAAAGCATAATGAAATCATTGAAAAAGTACATAGCTGCCTTACTTTTAGTGTCTGTTTTTGCAGGACTTTTTGTGGGCTGCGACCGGAGCACTAACAGCTTTATTGTGGGCTTTGACGCAGAATTTCCGCCATACGGATACAAGAATGATGAGGGCGAGTATGTTGGTTTTGACTTATCCCTTGCACAGGAGGTGTGTAAAAGGAAGGGCTGGGAACTGGTAAAGCAGCCTATCGACTGGGATTCCAAGGATATGGAACTGGATACGGGAATGATTGACTGTATCTGGAACGGCTTCACAATGAACGGACGTGAGAGCAAATATACATGGACCTCAGCTTACGTTGACAATTCCCAAGTTGTTATAGTGAAAAAAGGCTCGTCAATCACAAAGCTTGCTGACCTGGCAGGTAAAAATGTGATTGTCCAGGCTGATTCATCTGCACTTGCGGCTTTTACAGGCGAAGATGCTGATGAAGAAAATGTTGAGCTGGCAAAATCCTTTGAATCACTTCAGCAGGTTGGGGATTACAACAGTGCATTTATGAATCTTGAGGCCGGTGTTGCAGATGCCATATGTATGGACATCGGTGTTGCAGATTATGAGATAAAGGCAAGAGGCAATAAGTTTGTTATGCTTGATGAGGTTGTCTCAAAAGAGCAGTATGGCGTAGGCTTCAAGCTTGGAAATTTTGAGCTTCGCACAGAGGTTGAAGAAACACTGCAGGAGATGTTAAAGGATGGCACCTTTGAGAGAATCGCCAAAGAATGGGGATTAGAGGAGGCAGTGTGTCTTGGCAAGGAAGGTTCTGATGACATTATGAAGGCAGAAGACCCGACTAAGGTTAAAAAGAGCGGCTGGGAGGAGATTGTTGATATAGTAAAACAGCTTGGTGAAGGAATGGGTGCCTCGCTGGCAATTTTCTTCCTGACACTGTTATTTGCAATGCCTCTTGGTTTGCTTTTAACATTTGTCAGAATGTCCAAGGTTAAGGTATTCAGGGCACTTGCCAAGATTTATATTTCAATTATGCGTGGTACGCCACTTATGTTACAGCTTCTTGTTGTGTTCTTCGGACCATATTACCTGTTTGGTATGTCTCTTTCAAGCACATACAGATTCTATGCTGTAATTATTGGTTTCTCCCTTAATTACGCAGCATATTTTGCAGAAATATACCGTGCCGGTATTGAGGGTATTCCGGTTGGGCAGTATGAGGCTGCCAGCGTGCTGGGCTACACAAGGAGCCAGACTTTCAGGAAAATCATTTTCCCACAGATGGTTAAGAGAGTTATGCCACCTGTTACTAATGAGGTCATAACACTTGTAAAAGATACATCCCTTGCTTTTGCTCTTGCATACACAGAGATGTTTACAATTGCAAAACAGATTTCAGCAGCCAAGGCCAATATTATGCCTCTGGTAATAGCCGCAGTATTCTATTACGTATTTAACTTTATTGTGGCATGGATTATGGAACGCATTGAAAAGAAAATGCAGTATTACAGATAGGAGGTGGCAGTATGAAGTTTTTGGAAATGACAAATGTTAAAAAGAGTTTTGGAAACCTTGAAGTTTTGAAGGATATTTCACTTTCTGTTGAAGAAGGTGAGGTTGTTGCCATAATCGGTCCGTCCGGCTCCGGCAAGTCAACCCTGCTTCGCTGTGCTACCCTCCTTGAGACAATGGACGAGGGCAGACTTGCCTACTGCGGCCAGTCAGCAACCACCAATGAAAGCGGTAAATCTGTATATGTAGGCAAAAAGGAGCTTAATTACCTTAAGAATAATTTTGGCCTTGTGTTCCAGAATTTCAACCTTTTTCCACATTACAGTGTAATTAAAAATGTAACAGATGCCCCTGTATGCGTGCAGAAGCGTGAAAAAGCAGAAGTGTACCAGGAGGCAGAAAAGCTTCTTAAAAAGGTTGGACTTGAGTCCAAGAGGGATGCTTACCCGTGTCAGCTGTCAGGGGGACAGCAGCAACGAGTGGCGATTGCAAGGGCACTGGCAATGAATCCTAAGATTTTGTTCTTTGATGAGCCTACATCAGCCCTAGACCCTGAGATTACAGCCGGTATTTTAAAGGTTCTTCGTGAGCTTGCTGCTGAAAAGATGACAATGGTTATAGTTACCCACGAAATTGCTTTTGCAAGAAAAGTTGCAGACCGTGTTATTTTTATGGATGGCGGTGTAATTGTTGAGGAGGGTGCTCCTGCCGATGTAATTGACAACCCTAAGAATGAAAGAACACGTGAGTTTTTGCAGAAATTAAGCTGAGGGTTATAAAACTTGCATAGAAAACGCTGTAGATTACACACAGTCTACAGCGCTTTTTGATGTAAATAGTCAGTCTGAAAGATATTGCTGCTCAAATATCTGCAGCAGCCTGGCAATTCAATAAAGGTTTTACACTTTAGATAATAGTTACTTGTTACTCTTCAAGCGCTTTTTCGATACGTTCATTATCTTTTTCCAGATATTCAAGCGCTTTTTCACTGTTTCCTGATTTGATTGCTTCAATGATTAAATCGTTTAAAAATTTGTCTTTTCTAAGGCCATCTTTATATTGCATATCTGTTGGCATATATTCCTCACCCTTCATTTTGTCACCGCCTTTCGTTGGTGATATTATATCATAGTGTAAAACCTTTATTCAACTGTCAAATACGATTTTAGTGATGAATTAAATAGTGAATGATAAAGCATAGATTCCAAGAAAAAAGTTCCAAAAAGTGGTTGACAAATCATATTTGGTGTTATATCATCATATCATATAAAACATACTGTGAAAGTAGGAAATGAAAAGGAGATATAAATATGGCAAAGATTTACAAGAAAGCATCAGAGCTTATAGGAAAGACACCTCTCGTAGAGGTGACAAATATTGAGAAGGAGCTTGGCCTTGAGGCAAAGGTTCTGGTTAAGCTGGAGTATTTTAATCCTGCAGGAAGCGTGAAGGACAGAGCAGCCAAGTATATGATTGAGGATGCCGAGGAAAGAGGACTTCTTAAGGAGGGTTCAGTAATTATTGAACCGACAAGCGGTAACACAGGTATCGGACTTGCAGCAATTGCAGCGGTTAAAGGATACAGAATTATTCTTACAATGCCGGAGACAATGAGCGTTGAGCGCCGCAACATTCTTAAGGCTTACGGTGCAGAAATTGTTCTTACCGAAGGTGCCAAGGGTATGAAGGGTGCCATTGAAAAGGCTAATGAGCTGGCGGCAACTATTGAGGGAAGCTTCATTCCTGCACAGTTTGATAATCCTGCCAATGCAAGGGCTCACAGGGAGACAACAGGTCCTGAAATCTGGGAGGATACAGATGGCCAGGTAGATATCTTTGTAGCAGGTGTCGGTACAGGCGGTACAGTAACAGGTATAGGCGAGTTCCTCAAGTCTAAAAATCCGGATGTTAAGGTGGTAGCTGTTGAACCTGCAACTTCACCTGTTCTGTCAGAAGGCAGAGCCGGCGCCCACAAGATTCAGGGCATAGGCGCAGGCTTCGTTCCGAGCGTGCTTAATACCAAGATTTATGATGAAATTATTACAATTGAGAATGAGGACGCTTTTGCCACAGGAAAACTGATTGCTAAGAAGGAAGGCGTGCTTGTGGGTATTTCCTCAGGTGCAGCACTTACGGCAGCGATTAAGCTTGCTAAACGTCCGGAGAATAAGGGAAAGACAATTGTGGCATTACTGCCTGACAGCGGTGACAGATATTATTCAACACCATTGTTCCAGGAATAGAATAAGTTTTTGAAGTCATAAGATTTTAAAAGGGCTGGAGATTATAATTTTTCTCCAGCTTTTTATTTTGTAAATTTCTTCCGGTTGTGATAGAATGATAAAATATGTTATCAAGGAAAGGAATAAAACAGAAATGATACAAGATATATATCCACATATATTTAATAATCAGTTTGATTGCCGGGCTAGAGCCGGCAGTGAAGATATGGTCCTTAATATATGTGATGGAAAAATTCTGATTGATTTAAAGGCTTTTGATGAAAACAGGCTGGCTTTTCCAAGGGTTAAGGATATTGATGATGTTAAAGAGTCAGCTTATACATATCTTTTTGCAATTGACGATACCCGATATTATCTTTTTAAATATATACTTGAAGGGAAAAGAGTGCCGTCAGGATATGGGTATGTTGAAGAACGCAGCCTCCGCAGGGAAGGAATGGGACCTGATGAAAATTTGTTTGCCGCAATTACCGGAAAACATTTGTCCGACTGGTATAGGGATACTCAGTTTTGTGGAAGATGCGGACATAAAATGCTTCATAAAAGCAATGAACGTGCCATGAGCTGTGAGGTGTGCCATTATACTGCATATCCAAGAATTATGCCGGCAGTAATCGTGGGTGTCATCAATGGAGAAAAAATGCTGATTACAAGATATAGGACAGGCTTTGCCCATAACGCGCTGATTGCAGGTTTTACCGAGATTGGAGAGACTGTTGAAGAAACGGTGGCAAGAGAAGTGATGGAAGAAGCGGGCGTCAGAGTAAAGAATATCAGGTATTACAAATCTCAGCCATGGGGCTCCGCCAACGATATTTTACTGGGCTTTTACTGCGATGTTGATGGAGATGACACTATCACCATGGATAGTGAGGAACTGAAATATGCTGAGTGGGTGAACAGGGAAGATATAGCGCTTCAGCCCGGTAATTTTAGCCTGACCAATGAGATGATGAGAAGATTTAAAACAGGCGAAATGTGTTAGATTTGAAAAAGAGAGGATAAAAATGAAAAAGACATTGAGAGCGGCGTTTCCATTGACGATACCGGTGCTGACCGGATATACGTTTCTTGGAATTGCATATGGACTGTTAATGCAGAAGGCAGGTTTTGGAATTGGCTGGACTTTGCTGTGTTCACTTACTATTTTTTCAGGAACGGCACAGTATCTTGGGGTGTCACTTCTGGCTATGGGAGCACCAATTGCCCAGGTTGCACTTCTTACTTTTGTATTGAATTTCAGATACTTTTTTTTATGGTCTTTCGCTGATTGGGAAGTATCGCAATAAGGGATTTTTAAAGGGGTATTTAATTCATGCCATAACAGACGAGACCTATGCCATTCTTGTGGGTGCCAGGGTGCCTGATGATGTGGATGAGAAAAAATTCTATCTTGCGGTGTCGGCTCTGGACCATATGTACTGGGTTGTGGGCTCAGCTATTGGTGTGACTGTGGGCTCACTGATTACTTTTGATTTGACGGGAATTGATTTTGTTATGACTGCGCTGTTTGCGGTGCTTGTGGTTGAGCAGTGGAAAAGCAACAGATGCCACATCCCTGCAATTATAGGCGGTTTTGTGTCTGTTGTGGTGCTGGTAATCCTGGGACCTGACAATTTCCTTATTCCAACCTTGCTGGTAATTACCCTGTTGTTGATTTTATTCAGAAAACCAATAGAGACCCGGGAAAATTCAGGAGAGGGGGCAGGCAGAAATGAATGAGGCTTTGTATAGCTTGTTGATTATTGCTGTTATGGCGGCGATTAATTTTGCAATTCGCGGGCTTCCTTTTGTCGTGTTTCACAGCGAGAACAAAACGCCAAAGGTGGTGGAGTATCTGGGACGGGCACTGCCACCGGCTATGATGAGCTTTCTTGTTGTGTATTGCCTGCGCTCCATTAACTTGGCGGCATGTAATCATGGAATACCTGATTTGATAGGTGTGGCAGTTGCGGCACTGCTTCATGCATGGAAGAGAAATACGCTGCTCAGCATTAGTGTGGCCACTGTTTTGTATATGATATTGATTAGGATAATGTGAAATTTTCTTGACAAAATAAATTCATAGTGATATCATAATGATATCAAAACAAAAGACAATATCTATGGAGGAATTGATTATGGAAGAGAAGATTTACACCACTAAGAAAAACGGTATGGCAGTTTTATTGCTGTCTATATTGCTTTTTGTAGCAGCAATCCCATGCATCATCTGGGGCGGTATTTTACTTGACCAAGGTCGTGGCATTGGTGCGTTGCCCCTTGTACTGGGAATTGTCTGGTGCGTTGTGGGCTGGATTCCATTCTGCGGACTTAAGGTTCTTAAGCCACAGGAGGCTCTGGTGCTTACATTATTTGGCGAATATAAGGGCACAATAAGAGAGCCTGGCTTTTATTTTGTTAATCCATTCTGTACTGCGGTTAACCCGGCAGCTACAACTAAGCTTGCACAGAGCGGAGAGGTTACAGCCAAAACTGCTCCGGTGGCAGCAACAAATATTAATGCTGCACTCAATGCCGATATGAGCAAGAAGATTTCCCTTAAGGCAATGACACTTAACAACGGCAGACAGAAGATTAATGACTGTCTGGGTAATCCCATTGAGATTGGTATTGCAGTAATCTGGAG
>JBJENU010000258.1:0-7237 GCA_051880355.1 Lachnospiraceae bacterium
TCTATGTTGCCGACCTTAGCGGCGATATGCTGATGCACATATACCGCCAGTTAGAGCTTGTTATGGAGCGTGTAAGAAAATGTGAATTTGCTCCCAATATTATATATTCCGGAGATGAGCCTGTTGAATTTGCACCATTCAGACTTTCACTATACGACAATGACCCTTCTGTAAAAGTCAGCGACTGTGCCACAATCAGCGAAGCCTTAAGCAGATTCTATGCAGATAGGAATTCATTTGCAAGAATAAGACAGCGTGGCAGCGATTTAAGAAAGATTGTTACTACTCTTCTTGAACGCAACTACAAAAAAGCTGATTTGCAGGAAAAGCAGCTGAAAGACTCGCAAAAAATGGATAAATACAAGCTTTATGGTGAGTTAATACAGGCCTACTCATACGCAATTGTGTCAGGCAGCAAAAGCTACACCGCAATTAATTATTACACCAACGAAGAAGTTACCATCCCACTTGACGAAGATTTGTCAGTACAGGCCAACGCTGTCAGGTATTTTGAACGTTACAATAAGCTTAAAAGAACATTTGCTGCAGTTTCACAGCAGCTTGAACAGACTAATGAAGAAATCCAGCACCTTGAATCAATTCTAAACAGCCTTGACATTGCCGAAACTGAAGATGATTTGCTTGCAATACGTCAGGAAATGTGTGATTGTGGATACATTAAGAAAAAAAGCGGGCAGGGAAAGTCTAAAAAGCTTTCCAGCGAGCCTATGCACTATATTTCAAGTGATGGCTTCCACATTTATGTGGGCCGCAATAACTATCAGAATGACGAGCTTACATTTAAATTTGCCAACGGCGGTGACTGGTGGTTTCATGCCAAAAAGCTGCCCGGCTCCCACGTTATTCTTAAAACCGAGGGCAGGGATGTTCCTGACAGAGCCTTTGAGGAAGCTGCTGCTCTCGCAGCCTTTTATTCCAAAGGCAGAGAACAGGGCAAGGTTGAAGTTGACTACATTGAGCGCAAGCATATAAAAAAGCCCGGTTCCTCAAAACCAGGCTTTGTAGTATACTATACCAACTATTCACTTATGGCTGTTCCCGACATAAGGAATCTGAAAAAGCTTTCATAAATCTTTAAAACAGAAATGAAAATGCCACCAGAACTATAATACCAAGAACGATTCGATAGTATCCAAATACTTTGAAATCGTTCTTTTTTATATACTGCATAAGGAATTTAATTGCAATAACTGATACAATAAATGCCACTGCCATTCCTACCAGCAGAATAACCCATTCACCTGCACCAAATGTCATTCCCTTGGCAATATATTTTACAACCTTCAGTGCGCTGGCACCAAACATCGTAGGAATGGCCATAAAAAATGTAAATTCAGCTGAAATTTCCCTTGAGCACCCTATTATCATTGCTCCAAGGATTGTTGCACCTGAACGGGAAGTTCCCGGTATGATTGCAAGCACCTGAAAAAGGCCAATAATCAAGGCCGTTTTGTAAGTCAGCTTTCCCAGACTGTTAATTTTAGGTTCCCTTCCTTTATTCCAGTTCTCAACAACAATAAACAGAATACCATATACAATAAGCATCACTGCAACTGTTACATATCCATGGAGATGTTCTTCTATCCAGTCATCAAACGGCAGTCCTATAACAACCGACGGAATTACCGCAACTATGACCTTCCACCACATATTCCATGTGTGACGTTTTTCTTTTGCAGATTTATCTGTCGCAAAAGGATTAAGCTTGTGAAAATACAGGACAACAACTGCCATTATGGCACCAAGCTGTATTACAACCTCAAACATTTTCCAGAATTCCGGTGTGACATCAAGCTGCAAAAAACGTTCAACCAGAATCATATGTCCGGTACTGCTGATTGGAAGCCACTCGGTAATTCCCTCCACTATGCCAAGTACAATAACCTTGACCAATTCAATAATAAAATCCATCCCTACCTCCATCTCATAACAAAAGTCCACCTACATCATTATAGTGGACTTTTGTAAATATTATTATTTAATTATTGCTGTATCAATAATTAAGTTGCTGGCTTTCTCAATTATCATATTATTAATAATATAATCCTTGCCAAAATTTGATACAAAAGTGCTGGTGTCATATGTTCCGCCATACTTGTAAGCAAAGTCTGAAAGATTAGCCTTATAGTAATATTCGTCTACTGTAAAGCCTTCCTTCCTTGCGACTTCCTGAATTAGCAGTTGCTGCAGTGCACTGCTTCTTGCGTATTCGTCAAGTGACATATTAAAATTATTCTGCACATATTCCTCAACTGTCATACCATAATACTGTGCATAATACGCAAAGCCCTTGCTTATGGATTCTTTCTTCTCAGCAATCAGAGCCTCCGGTTCTTTCTTGATTGTCAGATTAGCTGCAGCCTTATTAAAAACAGCTTCTGATTTCTTAGTGTTAACCACCTTATCGATGCTTTCCTGAATTCTTTCCTTAACTTCAGCCCTGTATGCTGCAACATTCTCTAAATCCATATTCTCCTTAACCCACGCATCAGTAATCTGTGGATATATAGGTGCTTTTACAGCCGAACATGTAATCTCATAAACAATTGTTGCACCGGTATACTGGGTGTCTTCTGTAAAATCATCAGACACCTTCAAAGTAACAATCTTAAAGTCTCCCGCCTTCATTCCAATAAGGGCATCATCAAAGCCTTCAATTACATTACTTATGGTCTTCTCGCCAATGATGTGCTCATAATTAGTATTAGACAAACCATCTATCTTCTCACCTGCGATTTTACCTTCAAAAGTAATCTTGACCTGGTCTCCAAATTCTGCACCTCTCGCAATATCCGAATATGACTTATATGACTCCATGTCTGTGGCAACCTGCTGATCAATTAAATCATCTACAATGGCGTCCACATCAACTTCCACTTCTATATCCTTGTACTGACCCAATTCAATAAATTCACTTCCGTCATAGTCAAACTTAGGTTCATAGGTTCTGTTACATCCGCAAGCTGCGACCATTACGGTTAAAAGTGCCGCAACAAGTCCTGTCTTCTTAACTATATGCATTTTCATAACTGTCCTCACTTAAAGTTAATTTAATATGTGTGATTATAACATATAAAACTTCTTTTGCATAGCTTTTTCACATAATCTACACATTTAAACAAGCTCGAGTTTTGCCTGTGAAATTTCCTATTCAATCAAAAAGGACCATTGCCCTGCAACGGTCCCCAAAAAACAATAAAACTTAAGCAAGCTTAGACTTAGCAAGCTCTGCAAGCTTGGTAAATGCTGCTGCATCATTGATAGCAAGCTCTGAAAGAACCTTTCTGTTCAAATCAACATTAGCAAGCTTTAAGCCATACATAAACTTGCTGTATGAAAGACCGTTCATTCTTGCTGCTGCATTGATACGAGCAATCCAAAGTGTTCTGAACTGTCTCTTTCTCTGCTTTCTGCCAGCATATGCTGATGTAAGTGCTCTCATAACTGACTGCTTTGCTACTCTATACTGCTTAGATCTGGCTCCTCTGTAACCCTTAGCGAGCTTTAATACTTTATTATGTTTCTGCTTTGCGTTCATACCGCCTTTAATTCTTGCCATTTCGCGTCTTCCTCCTTATTCCGATAATTAAAGATATGGTAAAATCTTCTTCATTGTCTTAACATTAGTTGCATCTGTCAAAGTAGCCTTGCGGAGATTTCTCTTTCTCTTAGCTGTCTTCTTTGTCAGAATGTGGCTCTTGTAAGCCTTCATTCTCTTCAATTCACCGGAACCTGTCTTTTTAAAACGCTTAGCTGCTGCTTTTTTTGTTTTTACCTTTGGCATAATTTAAAAATCCTCCTTAAAAAATCTGATAGTCTTAAATATTAGCGTTTCTCGGTCAAAAACATCATCATGCTTCTGCCTTCAAGCTTTGGTGCCTTCTCCACAACTGCAATATCTGCAAGCTGTTCAGCAAAATCTGTCAGGATATGCTTGCTTGATTCCATATGTGCCATCTCGCGGCCTCTGAAACGAAGCGTCACCTTAACCTTGTCACCCTTCTGAATAAACTTCTTAGCGGCATTAATCTTGGTATTAAGATCATTCTCCTCAATATTAGGCGAAAGTCTTACCTCCTTAACCTCTACCACTTTCTGTTTCTTTTTAGCTTCCTTTTCTTTTCTGACAAGTTCATACTTGTACTTGCCGTAGTTAACAAGCTTACAGACCGGTGGCGTTGCTGTCGGTACAATCTTGACCAAGTCAACATTGGCTTCCTTAGCCAGCTTCATTGCTTCCTTCGGTGGCATAATGCCAAGCTGCTCACCATCTGTACCGATTACTCTTACTTCCTTGTCACGAATCTGTTCGTTAATTAATAATTCGCTAATAGTAGTGCACCTCCATGCTAATATTAAATTCATCCGCCCGTATATAAAAAAAGCGGATAGTCAAACTATCCACGCATAATCTAAGAATGCAGCCAAAGCCGCTATTTCTCAAATATAAACCCGAGTCGCCATTGCGCTGAGGTGAGAGTGGATACTCTGCTTTGTTTTAATCAACTCTGATATAATACCATTGTCATATACAGTTGTCAATACTTTTTTTGTAATTTTATTTTAATAAAGATATTGAAACAGTTTCTAAAAAGTGTTAAAGTACTATTACGTTAATATTGTATAACAAAAGGAGTAATTTGTAAATGAGTAAATTTGTTTTATCCACAGACAATACCTGTGATTTACCTAAAGACTTTATTAAAGAGAATGACATTGACATACACTATCTTTATTATGCATTCGGCGATGATATATACGGCGATGAAAAGAATATGACGGAAGAAGAATTTTACAAGAAAATGCGTGAAGGTTCAATGCCTACCACAATGGCCATTAACCAGGTGCGCTGCCGGGAGATTTTTGAAGCACGTCTAAAGGAAGGTTACGATATTTTACACCTGTCCTTCTCTTCTGCCTTAAGTTCAAGCTTCTCGACAACTTATATGGTGGCCAATGAGCTTATGGAGGAATATCCGGAGCGAAAAATTATTGTAATTGATACACTTGCAGCTTCTCTGGGAGAAGGCTACATCGTGTATAAGGCTGCCCAGCTTAAGCGTGAAGGAAAGAATATGGATGAAATTGCCCGGTATGTCAGCTCACATCTCCAGAATTTCTGTCACTTTTTCACAGTTGATGACCTTAATGATTTATGGCGCGGAGGCCGTGTTTCAAAAGCAACTGCAATTCTTGGAACGCTGGTTAATATTAAGCCTGTTCTTCACGTCAACGACCAGGGACAGTTAATTCCGTTTGCCAAAATCAGAACACGCAAAAAGTCACTTATTGCCCTTGTTGACAATATGGGTGAATATATGGGTTCTTACAAAGACGAGAACAAGGTATGCTTCATCGGACACGGCGACTGCATTGAGGATGCGCAGTTTGTAGCCGACTTAATCAAGGAACGTTATGGAATCCCTGCAATTCTTAACTACATATGTCCTACCATCGGTGCCCATACCGGCCCAAGTATTCTTGCCCTTTTCTTTATGGGCGATTCACGAATGAAAAACCATTAAAATTAATATTTTAGATACTGTATCATGCCGGGACCCAGTGCATCATTGGGTCTCGCCATGAACCCATGTTTAGCATAAAAGCCCTCACGTCCCTTGGCACACATAAGACAAAGCATCATCTCTGTTCCTTCAATCCTTATGCTTTCAACAAAATCTATAAGTCTTTTAATCAAACCACTTCCAATGCCCCTGCCCTGTACTCCGGGAATTACAATCAAATCCTGAATATACGAAATAACAGCACCATCGCCCACAATTCTGCCCATTCCAACCGGCTTGTCGCCATCATACGCAACAAAAATTACAAGACTGTTGTCCAGTGCCATCTGGGCCTGTGCCCTGCTAAGAACTTTCCATTTTACCTGACTTCTCAGGTAAAGATATGTATCTGCACTTATCTTTTCTTTCTTATATGTAATCATATTTTACTCCGCATTAATAATGTAAGGTTGATTATACAAAAAAACTTTTCATATGTCTAGAAGATTTTGTAAAATCTTAATCAAAAACAGTGGATTTTTTGTCAATATGTGATATAATAGATGTAATTTATGCAAATATTAGGGGAGACTTACAATGATTACTGTAGCAAAAGACGGAAGCGGCGACTACAACTCCGTTAACGGGGCTTTGAGCCATATTACAAAAGGGCCTGAGACAATTTTTATAAAAAAGGGTACCTACTATGAATGTGTTGAGGTCACAATTCCTGACATTACTTTTATCGGGGAGGATGCTGACAGCACCATTATTACCTATGATAATTATGCCAATATGATTATGGAAGACGGCAGTAAGCGCGGAACATTCCGTTCTTATACATGCCTTATCAACACACATAATTTTACCGGACGCAATATCACCATTGAGAACTCGTCAGGTTTCGGCAGGGATGTAGGTCAGGCAATTGCACTATATTGTGAAGGTGACAACAACAAATTCTATGATTGCAGATTTTTAGGACATCAGGACACGCTTTTTACCGGTCCGCTTCCCCCAACGGTGAAGATTCCGGGAGGCTTTGTCGGTCCTACTGAATTTGCCCCAAGAATCAACGGTCATCAGTATTATGAGAACTGTTACATCTGCGGTGAGATAGATTTCATCTTTGGCAGTGCCACCGCCTACTTTAAAAACTGCACACTTTACGCTCTCGACAAGGGTGAAGAGATAAACAGCTACATCACAGCTCCTTCCACTGCCCAGGGACAGGAATTCGGCTATGTTTTTGACGGCTGCACCATTACAGGCAACTGTCCAAAAGGTACAGTATGGCTTGGAAGACCATGGCGTGACTACGCCAAGGCAGTTTTTTTAAACTGTGAGATTTCAGACCAGGTTCACCCTACCGGCTTTAACGACTGGAAAAAAGAACTTAGTCACACAGCCTCCTTTTTTGCCGAATATAAATGTTTCGGTGAAGGTGCTGACAGAAGCGGACGTGTTTCCTTCTCCCATCAGTTAAGCGACGAAGATGCTGCTAAGTATACTTATGAGAATATTATGAATTGTTAAAAAAACTGCCGCTTTAACGGTTAAATCGGGTTAAAGTGGCAGTTTTATTGTGCTTATTCAGTCCTTTTCATTTGCAACCTCGATATATTTACTTAATCACTGCGCTTCCTTTAATTTCATTATCTACAATTAAAGTCAGCTCAATTTTACTTATATCGTTTAATTCTTCCTCAGGT
>JBJENU010000259.1:0-7236 GCA_051880355.1 Lachnospiraceae bacterium
AGTGTTCCTAAGCCGTATATGATTACAAAGCCCACTGCAACAGAAACGATTGTGTATCTGATGAAGTTATATTTTTTGCCCTTGAGAAGGGAAATTACAACAACAGCGATAATCCATGAGAATATGTAGCCACCGGTTGGTCCGAATAACTTGGCAGGTCCTCCCACACCCCCTGAGAATACAGGAAGTCCGCAAAGGCCAAGGAGTACATAAACCACCATTGTGATTAACGCTTCAACAGGTCCGAGAATCATACCTATAAGGTTGACCATTAATGTCTGGGCCGTAAGGGGCACATTTGTAAATGGCAGCGGTATTGAAATAAAAGCTGAAGCACACATAAGTGCCGTAAGCAGGGCAATTGTGGTAATCTGATAGATGCTTAATTTTCTTTTCATTGTTTTGGGAATCTCCATTTCGTATAAGATTTTGTTTGTGCACAGGGCCTATTATATATGCTTTGATGAAGATTGTCAACCTTTAAAATTATTAGGTTAACAATTATAATAATACTGGTGTAATTTTTTGCTTGCACAATGAGTGTACAAGTGGTAAAATCTATTGCAGATGATTTTTTAAGATAAATTTCTGAAAGGAAGTAAGAATTATGGAAAAGAAGAACATTGACTGGGCAAATCTTGGATTTGGCTATATGGAGACAGAGAAGCGTTATGTAACCAACTATACCAACGGCGCTTGGGATGAGGGTGGATTAATCTCTGACTCTATGATTACAATGAGTGAGTGTGCAGGTGTTTTGCAGTATGCACAGACTGTTTTTGAGGGTCTGAAGGCTTACACCACACAGGATGGCAAGATTGTTACATTCCGTCCTGACCTTAACGCTGAACGTCTTGAGAACAGCTGTAAGAGACTTGAGATGCCTGTATTGCCTGAAGGACGTTTTGTTGATGCCGTAACGCAGGTTGTTAAGGCTAATGCTGCATATGTTCCACCTTATGGTTCAGGTGCCACATTGTATATTCGTCCATATATGTTTGGTATTAATCCTGTTATCGGTGTTAAACCGGCTAATGATTATCAGTTCAGAGTGTTTGCAACTCCTGTAGGCCCATACTTTAAGGGCGGCGTTAAGCCACTTACAATCAGAGTTACAGATTTTGACAGGGCGGCACCTCACGGAACAGGTCATATCAAGGCAGGTCTTAACTACGCAATGAGTCTTCATGCCATTGTAGATGCACATAATCAGGGCTATGATGAGAATATGTACCTTGATTCGGCAACACGTACCAAGGTAGAGGAGACAGGCGGTGCTAACTTCCTTTTCGTTACTAAGGACGGCAAGGTTGTTACCCCTAAGTCTAACAGCATTCTGCCTTCAATCACACGCCGTTCACTTATGGTTGTTGCCAAGGATTATCTTGGACTTGAGGTTGAAGAGAGAGAAGTTCATGTTGAGGAACTCAAGGACTTCGCAGAATGTGGTCTTTGCGGTACAGCAGCTGTTATTTCACCGGTTGGCAAGATTGTTAACAAGGATGAGGAAATCTGCTTCCCAAGCGGTATGACACAGATGGGACCTGTAACACAGAAGCTGTATGACACACTTACAGGCATCCAGATGGGCAGAATTGAAGCTCCTAAGGGCTGGATTCACGTTATTGAGTAACTTTAAGATTAAAGTGTCAAAAGGTAATACTCCGCTTATGCTTGCATAAAAGTGGAGTATTGCCTTTGGGCACCAACGAATATGAGCATAAAAGTGGGGCGTATGCCACGCGATATGCGAATGTTCGTTAGGATTGTGGGAGTACGAAGTACGAAACAATCCGTTTAATCCTATTTAAGGGTTTTTGACACCTTAATCATTTTAGTAATATTTACTGGCAAAGGGTAGCAGTTATGCTGCCCTTTGATATTAACAGGAGGCAGTATGGCACAGTACAGACAGTTGTCAAAGGAACTTGAAGCAAGAATAAGGGAAGACAGAATTAATAATATGAAGAATCCATATGCTTTTGATGATGATAACATTACAAGAAGAGAACCCGACCATGACGTGGCAAGCGTTGTGAGACCGGCTTTTGTCAGGGATGTGGAAAAAATAATGCATGTGCCGTATTATAACAGATACAGCGATAAGACACAGGTTTTTTCGTTTTACAGGAATGACGATATTTCAAGACGTGCACTCCATGTCCAGCTTGTTGCAAGAATTGCCAGAAATATCGGAAGAAGCCTTAATCTTAACGAGGATTTGATTGAAGCCATTGCTTTGGGGCATGATATTGGACATACACCTTTTGGCCATGCAGGTGAGAGAATTCTCAACGAGCTGTATAATGAAAATACAGGTCGCTATTTTAATCATAACGTGCACAGCGTAAGGGTACTTGATGGTATTGTTAAGCGCAATATAAGTATGGAGACTCTTGATGGTATAATATGCCACAACGGAGAAATGGAGCTTAAGGAATACAGACCCTGCACGTTGAACGGTTTTGAAGAGTTTGATAAAAAAGTTGAAGAATGTTATGTTAAGCAGAGTGCCATAAAAAAATTAATACCTGCAACACTTGAGGGGTGCGTTGTAAGGATTTCAGATATTATTGCATATCTTGGCAAGGACAGGCAGGACGCACAGAAGCTTGGACTTGTAAAAACGGCTGATTTCAGCAACGGAAGTATAGGCAAGAGCAATGGGGAGATTATTAACAATCTTATTGTCAATATAGTTGAAAACAGCTATGGCAAGCCGTATCTGTCAATGGATGAGGAGTATTTTGAGGCACTTAAATTAGCCAAGAAAGAAAATTATCAGATGATTTACGAAAATAAGGAATTAAATGATATATATAACGGCTCAATTAAGCCTATGTTCCGGGAAATGTATAATAAGCTTCTCCGGGATGCCGGAAAACATAATGAGGCTTCTTATCTGTACAAACATCATGTGCAGTATGTTAATGAGATTAATGCATATTCCCGGAACGCATCAGGATATGAAAATACAGAGCCTAACCAGATGGTTGTGGATTACATGGCCAGCATGACAGATGATTATTTCCTTGATTTGTACAGGGAAATGTTTCCCGGCAGTGATAAAAAAGTAAAATACAGGGGGTATTTTGAATAGCAATGGCTAAGGAAAAAGAAGTAAAGACAAATGCCATGCGCATTTTGGAAAAGAATAAAATTCCGTATACGGTTAATTCATATGAGTGTGATGAATTTATTGATGGTATGCATATTGCCGATAAGTTAGGACAATCCTATGAGGAGTCCTTTAAAACAATTGTTACGGTTGGAAAAAGTAAGAACTATTATGTTTTTGTCCTGCCTGTACACAAGGAAATTGACTTGAAAAAGGCAGCAAAATGTGCAGGCGAAAAGTCAGTGGAAATGATACCGGTCAAGGATTTGCAAGGTATTACAGGTTACATACGGGGCGGTTGCACGTCCATTGGAATGAAAAAGAATTATCCTGTATTTATCCACAGCAGTGCCTGTGATTTTGAAAAAATTATTGTCAGCGGCGGTAAGCTTGGACTCCAGATTATTCTTGCACCCGGTGATTTGGCCAGGGCAACTAATGGACGTTTTGAGGATATTACAGCTTAGTGTTTGAAAGGATATGATTATGAAAAGTTTACTTAAATATCTTGGAGGCTATAAAAAGGAATGCATACTGGCACCTCTTTTTAAGATGCTGGAAGCTACTTTTGAATTGTTTGTGCCTCTGGTAATGGCAGCAATTATTGATACCGGTATTGAAAACGGAGACAAGCCTTATGTCATAAGGATGTGCCTTGTGCTGGTTGTCCTTGGAATCGTAGGTCTTGCTAGCTCTATTTCGGCCCAGTTTTTTGCGGCCAAGGCGGCAGTTGGATTTTCTGCAAAAGTAAGAAGTGCACTGTTTGCCCATATTCAGAGCTTATCATTTTCGGAGATGGATACTGTAGGTACATCTACACTTATTACAAGAATGACAAGTGACATTAATCAGGTTCAGACAGGCGTCAACCTGGTGTTAAGACTTTTCCTGCGCTCGCCCTTCATTGTGTTTGGTGCCATGATTATGGCTTTTACCATTGACGTAAAGTCTGCACTTATATTTGTGGTTACAATTCCCCTGCTTTCACTGGTGGTATTTGGCATTATGCTTATTACGATGCCTATGTACAAAAAGGTTCAGGGAAGGCTTGACACAGTGCTTTTAAAGACACGGGAAAATCTCAACGGTGTAAGGGTTATACGTGCTTTTAACAAGGAAAATCAGGAGATTGAATCCTTCAGAAAGAGTAATGAGGAGCTGAATACGGCCCAGAAGCTGGTTGGCAAGATTTCGGGGCTTATGAATCCCATTACCTATGTTATTGTCAACTGTGCAATTGTGGTTCTTATATGGACCGGCGCGTTAAGAGTTGACAGCGGTGCAATTACCCAGGGTATGGTTGTGGCACTGGTAAACTATATGTCACAGATTCTTGTTGAGCTTATTAAGCTTGCCAATCTGATTATCACAGTCACCAAGTCCTTTGCCTGTGCAAGCCGTATTGAAAGTGTTTTCAAGCTTGAACCAAGCGTGGTTACGGGCAGTAAAAAAGACAATGACAGCGATATAGCAGTTGAGTTTAATGATGTAACCTTTGCTTACGCCAATGCCGGTGAGCCTTCCCTTGAAGGAATTACCTTCACGGCAAAAAAAGGTGAGACTATTGGTATTATCGGTGGTACAGGTTCGGGTAAAACCTCTCTTGTAAGCCTTATCCCAAGATTTTATGATGTGACCTCAGGCTCAGTTAAAATTTTTGGCACTGATGCAAGAGAATATGACCTTACATCACTAAGAGATATGGTTGGTGTTGTAATGCAGAAGGCAGTGCTTTTTTCGGGAACTATAAGGGAAAATATCTGCTGGGGCAATAAAAATGCCACAGATGCCGATATTGATGAGGCATTGGAGATTTCCCAGTCCAAAGAATTTGTTGATGCAAAGGAAGACGGACTTGATACTGTTGTGGAACAGGGCGGTAAGAATCTGTCAGGAGGTCAGAGGCAGCGACTTACAATTGCAAGGGCAGTTGTGGGAAAGCCGCAGATACTTATTCTTGATGACAGCGCCTCAGCCCTTGACTATGCCACAGATGCCAGATTGAGGCAGGCGTTAAAGAAGCTTCCGTATAATCCTACAATTTTTATTGTCTCACAGCGTGCGGCATCACTTATGCATGCTGATAAAATCATTGTTCTGGATGAAGGTAAAATAGCAGGAATAGGTAAGCATAATGATTTGCTTGAATCCTGTGATATTTACCGGGAGATATATGAGTCACAGTTTAAGAAGGAGGGAAAATAGTATGTCAGAGAACAGACAGGTTATTAAAAAAGTACTTCTCAGAATAAAAAAATACTGGTTCTTTCTTGCACTGTCAATAATTACTGCGGCTGTTACCGTGGCATCAACACTGTATTTTCCCATACTTACAGGTGATGCCATAGACTGTATCGTTGAGGCTGGAAAGGTGGATTTTACAGCCATTGGGCAGATTATTATTAAAATGCTTGTCCTTATTGGAATTACGGCAGTTTCCCAGTGGATTATGAATATATGTAACAATAAAATTACTTACCATGTTGTGCGGGATATGCGTCAGGAAGCCATTGAAAAGATAGAAATTCTTCCCCTGGGTTATCTTGACACACACTCAAGCGGACAGATTGTAAGCAAGGTTATTGCCGATGTGGACCAGTTTGCCGAAGGACTTCTTATGGGATTTACTCAGCTTTTTACAGGTGTTATCACAATTGCCGGAACTCTGATTTTTATGATTACGGTTAATGTGGGAATCACTCTGGTTGTTGTGTGTATTACGCCGGTTTCACTTTTTGTGGCAAGCTTTATTGCCAAGAGAACATATTCAATGTTTAAAAAACAGTCACAGATGCGTGGCGTACAGACCGGTATAATTGAGGAAATGATTGGCAATCAGAAGGTTGTACAGTCTTTTAATAAAGAAGCAGACGTGCAGGAGAAGTTTGACCAGGTTAACGAGGAACTGAGGAAGAGTTCTCTCAATGCTATTTTCTTCTCATCAATTACCAATCCGGCCACACGTTTTGTAAATGGTCTTGTGTATGCAGGTGTGGGATTTGCAGGAGCTTTTTCTGCAATAGCAGGAGGTATTTCAGTAGGTCAGCTTTCCTGCCTGCTTAGTTATGCCAACCAGTATACCAAGCCTTTTAATGAAATTTCAGGTGTTGTTACCGAATTGCAGAATGCAATTGCCTGTGCTGCCAGAGTTTTTGCTTTGATTGAAGAAGAACCACAGCTTCCTGACAGGGAAAATGCAGTGGTTCTTAATAAGGCAGATGGCAATGTGAGCCTTGAAAATGTGAATTTTTCATATGTTCCTGACAGAAAGCTGATTCAGAACTTTAATCTTAATGTTAAGCCGGGACAGCGGGTTGCAATTGTAGGGCCTACGGGATGTGGTAAAACTACGGTTATTAACCTTCTGATGAGATTTTATGATGTCAACAGTGGCAGCATTAAGGTTGAAGGTAATGACATAAGAGATGTGACAAGGGCCAGCTTAAGAAGTAATTATGGAATGGTTTTGCAGGATACATGGCTTTCATCAGGCACTATTGCCGAAAATATTGCAATGGGTAAGCCTGATGCCACAAGAGAGGAAATTATTGCTGCGGCCAAGGCTTCATATGCCCACGGATTTATTAAAAGGCTTCCAAAGGGCTATGATACTGAAATAGGTGAGGGCGGCGGCAATTTGTCCCAGGGTCAGAAGCAGCTTCTGTGCATTGCAAGGGTTATGCTTTGCCTTCCTCCGATGCTTATTCTCGATGAAGCCACATCTTCTATTGATACGCGCACGGAAATTAAGATATCTGATGCTTTTGCAACTATGATGAAGGGAAGAACCAGCTTCATCGTTGCCCATCGTCTGTCAACAATACAGTCGGCAGATATTATACTTGTTATGAAGGATGGCAACATCATAGAGCAGGGCAACCACGAACAGCTTCTGGAAAAGGGCGGATTTTATGCTAATCTGTACAACAGTCAGTTTGCGATGTAAAAACTTAATTTTTTCACTACAAAAACACACATTAAACACAATTGACTGTTAGAATACAGACATAAAGCTGATAGATATCTGAAAGGAGTATGATAGATTATGTACGAAGATAATGAAATTAACACAGTTGAGAATCAAAATTCGGAATTTGTAAATCAGGAACAACCTGTAT
>JBJENU010000260.1:0-7217 GCA_051880355.1 Lachnospiraceae bacterium
CAATGAACAGGAAGAAAAAGAAGGCAATCTATACGATAAAAAGAAAAGATTAACAACAACCTTTTTTGATGATTTTCAGATTAAACATGCAGGTGAAACAGCTAACTGTTATATGGATGGTTCAAAGGTTAATATAATCCTTGAATCGTCAACTTTATCAGATAGTTACAACGGGCAGAAGCAGGAAAATATTAAGTATTTGAAATTGAATCTTATTGTTGAGAACGAGGGAATAACTACAGCAAAGTGGAATGAAAAAACGGATTTTAATGTAATACCGTGTCGCATAAACCGATTTGTTTGCATTAATGAGAATTTGATGGTTGCCGATTGGAAAAAATCAGTAATTGGAAATGATGTGGTAATTGAAGCCGGGGAAATTAAAAAATTGGAATTAATAATACCTGTTAATTATGATGTTATTCCGGATTACATGAAAGAAGATTTTATTCTGGTATTTCAGCGAATTTCAGAAAACTGTTTAACAACATACACCAATGAAGATTTTGCGTTTATATTGGATTGGGACAAGGTGGTGATTGAAAATGATTAATACGTTGAAAATTGAATTTAGAAGAGCTTTTTGTAATAATACATTTAAGATTGTGGCATTAATAGGCGTTATTGTAGCTGTTGCATCATTTTTTATTAAAGATTCCTGGAATATATGCAAGTTCTGGCTGGATTATTCAATGGGAAAAGATGTAGGAGTGGATGTAGCTGCTGTTGGATTTATGGATACGCCCCTTGAGTTATGGGCACCTATGTTTGGGGTGGCTTGTAAACCCTATAATACATGGCTCATTCTGGCACCTTTATTTTGTGCGGCACCATATGCCACAACTTATTTTTCGGACAGGCAAAAGGGAATGATTAACCAGCTTGTTATGAGAACGGGAAAACGTAATTATTATTTGTCAAAGCTTATTGTAAGTTTTGTAAATGGAGGAACCATTGCCGTTATTCCGTTGATTGTTAATTTGCTGTTATTGATGTGTTTTTTACCTTGGGGAATACCTGTGTATTCTGCACATGTATATGCAGTGATGCAGGGGGCGTTGTTTTTTGAAATTTTCTATACCAATCCGGCATTATATGTTTTTTTGTATATTTTGACAGTGTTTGTTTTGTTCGGACTTATTAATTCTGTTTGTGTTATTCTTGCCCACGTAGTTGAGAATAAATATGCTTTGATGGTATCCACTTTTGCCATATATTATGGTGAACATGCATTTGTGGGATTTGTATTTAATAATTACAGATTTTCGATTCTTAAGAATGCAAGAGTTGCATTTACAGCTGCTTCAGATGCCGGTATTTTGCTGGGCATAATGGCAATATTTCTGATTGTTGACTTGTTAATTCTGATAAGAGTTAGAAAGGATGTTCTATGAGAAGAAAATATATTAAATTGGCAATTGTAATAACTGTTATGGCAGTATTGATTGGGCGGATTGTCTATGTTAATGTAACTTATCCATTTGCAGGGGTACATAATAAGAATGTGGGTGATGAAATAACAGTTCAGGGTTATACCTTTACGGTAAGCAATGCCGATTATTACTCAAAAAATGAGTGGAAGGATTATCTGCTGGCTAATAATATTGAGTTGGAGGAAGAAAAATACAAGCTTTTATATGGCGAGGCGGATGATAATATATCTGATTTTGATTATGCCGTTTCCTATAATCCTACGATGGATTATACAGTGATAGTGGTTAAACTGACATTTAAAGATACAGCAGGAACAAAAGAAAAATATATAGCAAACCGTTGTGTTTCTGTCGGCAGGCAGTTTAATGGAGATGTGTATTTTTATGATAAGTATTACAGCGATGCCGTTTCAGGGCTTGGCGCTGATAATGAACTGATATCAGTATATATCACTAACGATTCAGTTAGTACAGCCCAAATGATGGTTCTTGAGTTTGGCAACAATATGGCAATTAATTTAGGGGAGCGTGATTAATATGGTAATCAGGGTTGAAGAATTAAGTAAGAAACTTAAAGGAAGAATGGTTTTAGAAGATATTAGTCTGGAGATGACCAGTGGTAATGTGTATGGATTCCGCGGAACTAATGGCAGCGGTAAAACAATGTTAATGCGTGCCATTGCAGGATTAATAATTCCTACTAAGGGCAAGGTAGTTATTGATGATAAGGTTATATGCAGTGACATTGATTTTCCTCAGGACTTGGGGCTGTTAATAGAGAATCCGTCGTTTGTTAACGGTTATACTGCCTATGAAAATCTCAAGATGATTGCAGATATCAAAAAGAAGGTGGGGAAGGAAGAAATCAGGCTTTGCTTAGAACGAGTAGGCCTGGATCCTGATGATAAGAGAACCTTCAGAAAATTTTCTCTGGGAATGAAGCAGAAGCTGGGAATAGCCTGCGCAATTCTTGAAAATCCTAAACTCTTGATATTAGATGAGCCGTTTAATGCTTTAGATGAGAGTGGCTGCCAGGTGGTCAGAGATATAATTGCACAGTTTAAACAAAATGGTGCAATAGTAATTGTGTCATGTCATGACAGGGCGCAATTAGAGGATATTACAGATGTGATTTATGAATTGTATGAAGGAAAATTAACGGGGAGAAATGCACAGTGAAGCATAATAGAACAAAAATACTTTTTATGGTTTTGATGCTGACTATAATTATAGTTTCTATATCATTTGGATTCCATTACAGGGTTGTTCATAATGCGGGAAATCTTGAAATGTGTGGTATTGACATAAGTGTGCTTGCGCTGGGAAGCGGAATGCTGCCGGAAATTATACTGCCCCTGATAATATCGCTTACCATGTGTTATGTATTGCAGTATTCAAGAGACTATCAGCATTTAATAAGGAGTGGTGCCCGTGTTAAGCTATTGCATAAAACATTTGGGAAAATTATAATAATGTGTGCAGCCGGTTGTCTGCTTACTCAATTGGTCAGCGTTATTGCAGGCCTTGGCATTACAGGCCGCTTATGCAATTGGTCCTTGGATAACAGTATGTTTGCTGATGAAGTCCGTATGACCGGTTTACAAATAACACAAATTCCTGATTGGTTGCCAATACTGCTTAAGTCGTTTGCACTGGCATTTTTTAATTGCCTGTATAGAAGTATTGCAGGCATATGTATAGCAACTTTTTTTGATATGGGCTGGATTTCTATTATAGTTGTATTCTTAATTAAACTGGCAATGCCCCACAGAATATATAATGATTTTACAATACAATATCAACCATGTGATGGTAATTACTATGGTGAGTTAATTTATAATAATACATACTTTAAGCTGTTGTTGTGTAATATTATATGTGTGTTGATTGTAGTAATAATATCTTTATTTGCAGAACGAAGGAAGGATTATTTGAAGTGAAATATGATTTGAAGAATAATTTGCGCCACAGCATAGTGCTAATCGTATGTATCAGTATACTAATGATTATTGCTTCAATGCAATTCCAAACTCAGCTGACACATTTAAATCAGCCGGGGTACTGGGGAGATTATTTGTTAAATATTTTTGGCGGTGTCAGGATTTATGATTTTTCTAATAAAAATTTAAATTTTGATATACCAAAAGAGTATCTTATATTAACACTGGTCATTGCCTTAATCGGACTTAGATATATTAGTTCGGATTACAGCAGAAATACGGCGGTTATTTTTGGAAACAGAAAAAAGTGGATTGCTGGGAAAATGATTAGTAATTCAATTATTATATTGATTGTATATGTGACAGGGATTTTTATTGCCGGCATTTTCAGTGGCTTTTCATTAGGTTTTAACAAAATAGCGGACCAAAAGATATTTAAAATTGACACCGTTCCCGACAGTATAAAAGATGTGGTGTTGACAATAGCCTGCTGTGTATTAACGGCTCTTGCAATAAGTATGCTGCAATTACTTATTTCAGTAATGTCAAATTATTTTACCGGTTTTATTGTGGCTATGGGAATATATGTTGTATCTGTGTTTGATTGCAATCCGTTTCTGCTTGGAAATGGAATAATGTTTATCAGATATGGTATTTTTTCTGAAAATGGAAATCCTATGTTAATATATCTGATAAGTTCAAGTTTGATAATTGTAGTGGGGGCAGTGGCAACACTTGCGGTGGTTAAGAAAAAAGATATACTTTAAAGCCACAGCCCCTTTGTATTAGTTGCTTATATTATCTGTTATATTTCTCCTCGCAGTACTGGCATCTGTAAACCTGCTTGTCCTCATCGGTAAGAAGGAATACATGTGGCAGTTCCTGCTCAATAGTTGTAATACAGCGAGGGTTTTTGCACTTAATTACATTTGTGACTTTTTTAGGGAGCTTTAAAACCTTTTTGTCTACAATCTGGCCATCTTTGATTACGTTTACCGTGATGTTGTAATCGATAAAGCCTAAGATGTCAAGGTCAACAACGTCAAGACCGCCCTCGATTTTAATAATGTCTTTTTTGCCCATCTTTTTGCTGCGGGCATTTTTGATGATGGCAACGCAGCAGTCAAGCTTGTCAAGACCAAGATATTTGTAGATTTCCATACTTTTGCCTGCCTGGATGTGGTCAAGCACAAAGCCTTCATTTAACTGTCCTACATTTAACATAAATAACCTCCAATTTTAATCAGAATTATTCAGGCTTAGGAAGCCCAAGTAATGTCATAATCAGAGCCATTCTTACATATACACCATTCTGTGCCTGGGTAAAGTAAGCAGCTCTCGGGTCATCATCCACCTCAACTGCGATTTCGTTAACTCGAGGAAGTGGGTGAAGAACGTACATATCAGGTTTGGCAAGTGCCATTTTGTCTGAATCAAGAATGTAGAAGTCCTTCATTCGCAGATATTCTTCTTCGTTGAAGAATCTTTCCTTCTGAACTCGTGTCATATAGAGGAAATCAAGCTCAGGCATTACTGATTCGAGAGTTTCAACCTCCTTATACTCTACGTTGTGGGCGTCAAGCACATCCTCCCGGATATAATCAGGAACACGCAGCTCCTTAGGGGAGATGAGAACGAACTTAACATTGTTGTAGCGGATAAGCGATTCAATGAGAGAGTGGACGGTACGTCCAAACTTCAAATCGCCGCACAGACCAATGGTCAGGTTGTCAAAGCTTCCCCGAAGAGAGCGGATTGTCATTAAGTCGGTAAGAGTCTGTGTCGGATGCTGGTGACCTCCGTCGCCTGCATTGATTACCGGGATTTTTGACTTGGAAGCTGCTACCATAGGCGCACCCTCCTTAGGATGTCTCATTGCACATATGTCTGCGTAGCAGGAGATTACGCGGATTGTGTCAGATACGCTTTCTCCCTTGGCAGCAGAGCTTGAATCTGCAGAAGAAAAGCCAAGAACAGAACCCCCTAAATTAAGCATTGCTGCTTCAAAACTGAGACGGGTTCTGGTACTTGGCTCATAAAATAAAGTTGCGATTTTCTTTCCCTCACATACATGACTGTACTTTGCAGTGTTCTGTGCAATGTCATCAGCCAGATTAAGCAGTTCGTCCAATTCCGCAACGGAAAAGTCCAATGGGCTCAATAAGTGTTTCATGGTGTACCTCCAAAAATTTGCTAAAAGTATTGTACTATGAATCGGTGAAAAATTCAACCGGAAAGTAAAAAAAGAGTTCCGTTTATTTTTGGTAAACGAAACTCTGTATAATTACTTCAATCTCTTGATGACCATATTGTTAGGCTTGGAAATCTTAAGCTCGTGGCCGTTCATAACGATGAGGCCTCTGTCTGCATGGTATGTAAACATGGTAATGGAATTGCCGTCATGATTCATGGAGATTAAATGCTTCTCATCAGGGAAGAGCTGAATGTACTTCGGATAATCACCACTGAGTGGAAGTGAGGACTGCAGCGTAAGAAGACCATCCTCCATAATATTGTACATTGTAACAGTGTTATCACCGGCGTTAGAACACAGGAGATGACAGCCGTCTGCGGTAATTATAAGATTGGCAGGGGCTGAATTGTTACGATGCTCTTTTCTTAATGTAAAAATGTTCTGAATAAACTCAAAATGTCTTGTATCCTTATCATAAGAATATACATCTATGTAATCCTTGAGTTCGCACACAACATATGCGAAATTTCCATCAGGGCTGAAGGTCATCTGCCTTGGAGCCGACTCAAGCTGGGTTCTGATAATGTCAAAAAGCTTAAGCTTACCTGAAACATGGTCAAAATCATAGAGCTTAATCTGGTCAATTCCCAAATCACAGGCACAAAGAAGTGACTCGTCAGGTGTAAAAACAGACCAGTTAACGTGAGGCCTGAAGTTGCGCTCGGCAACACTGCCTATTCCCTTGTGGAATACCTCATCTGCAATGTGTCCAACACTGCCGTCACTGTTAATGTGCATTACCGTAATTTTGCCATCGTGGTAGCCTGAAACTACAAGAAACCTGTCATCTTTTGTAATGGAGATATGACAACCCCTCATACCGTTGATTGATTTGACATTCATAAGTTCAAGGTCACCGTCTTCAAGTATTGCGTAAGATGCCACGCCTTCATCGACAATGGAGTACAGAACGTTTTTGTTATGCGAAAGTGCGACAAAAGAAGGGTTGTTGCATTGAATTTCTTTCATCTCACTGATGCGGCCTTTTTTTACATCCATATTGTAAATGTGGATGCCTTTGCTCTTTTCATGGGTGTAGCTGCCAACATAAGCTACATACTTTGCCTGTGCCATAATGTATAAACCTCCCATAATTTTGTATAAATACATCGTATATATTTTAACGCAAATTGAAATGATAATCAATAGAAAATCAACAGAAAATTTATTACCAGCTACTGCCAGTATAAACCTTCACAAAAAGGCAATCATTTACCTATGAGTATTTGTGGAGGATAAAATAATGGCAGTCAATAAAGTTGAAATATGCGGGGTAAACACGGCAACTTTGCCACTTTTGAAGGCAAAGGAAAAGGAGGAGCTTTTTAAGCTGGTCTTAGCCGGTGATAAGGAGGCAAGAGAAAAATATATTAAGTGTAATTTGAGACTGGTGTTAAGTGTGGTTTCAAGATTTGCTTCCGGCAATGAAAATCTGGATGATTTGTTCCAGATTGGATGTATCGGACTTATTAAAGCCATAGATAATTTTGATGCAAGCTTAGGACTGAAATTTTCTACCTATGCGGTTCCAATGATAATTGGCGAGATACGACGGTTCCTGCGTGATAACTCTAATCCGGTGAGGGTGAG
>JBJENU010000261.1:0-7091 GCA_051880355.1 Lachnospiraceae bacterium
AAGGGATAACATTACAGAAGAACTTGTTGACAGAGTGATTCTTAAGGAATTAAAGACTATAAAAGAGCAGATTGACACCTGCCCGTCTGACAGAACCGACCTTAGGGCCCAATATCAGGAAAGATATGATATTATTGCGGGTTATGCTCCTGCTATGATGAGCGAGGCTGAAGTGGAAGCTTTTATTATGGACAAATTTGCAGATATTGTAGCAGGAAAGAATAAAGGTCTTGTAATGAAGACAGTGATGCCTGAACTTAAGGGCAAAGCTGACGGTAAGGTAATTAATCAGGTGGTTGCAAGGCTGTGCAGCTAGAATATACGGGTGATAAATTGTTGGGAGGAATTTATGGAAAGGTTAGTAACAGACTACATTATTGATGAAGTTAAAAAAGTAATTATTGGGAAGGATTTAGTAATCAAAAAGATTCTTATGGCTATGATGTCAGGGGGCAATGTGCTCCTTGAAGATCAGCCGGGCGTGGGGAAAACAAGTCTTGCCATGGCTTTAGGAAAAGCTACTGGTCTCTATGTAAAAAGGATTCAGTTTACACCTGATGTTATGCCTTCAGATGTGACAGGATTTTCAATGATTAATCCACAGACAGGTGAATTTGAATATGTGCAGGGTGCAGCAGTGACTAATATTCTTCTTGCTGATGAAATCAACAGAACATCGCCTAAAACCCAGTCGGCGCTTCTTGAGATTATGGAGGAAAAACAGGTTACAGTTGATGGCGTTACAAGAAAGCTGCCTAAGCCGTTTTTTGTAATTGCAACACAGAACCCTTATGGCTCTGCCGGTACTAATCGTCTTCCTGAGTCCCAGATGGACCGCTTTATGGTGCGGTTGTCAATGGGATATCCGGATATGGAATCAGAGTATAAGATTCTTACAGAGCGCAACTTACGCAGCATAGATGATGTGAAGCCATGTCTTGATGCAGATGGCTTGATTAAGTGTATGAATCAGGTAAAAAAAATACATATTGATGAGAGCATTACCAGATATGTCACAAAAATTGCCAATTATACACGTTCAAGTGAATATCTTGATATAGGTATGAGTACCCGTGCGTGTATGGCAATCGTTGATATGGCTAAGGCCAGTGCGTACATAGACCACAGGAATTATGTTCTCACAAGGGACATTCAGGATGTTATTTTTGACTGTACACTGCATAGATTGCGTCTGTCACCTAAAAGTATGGGCGATAAGATGACAGAGAAAAAAATCATGTCACAGATATTAAGAGAAATACCGGTACCTTCAGTATAGGATGGAGGCAGAGTATGATTTTGGGGAAAATAGTGGCAGTATTCATACTGCTGATTTTAATAATATATAATGCTATCAATGTGCATTTTCTGCCCTTTGTCCTTTTAATGGTATATTGTATTTCAATACTTATATCATTTATTTTGATGAATATAAAAGCACGAAAAATTAAATTTTTTTTCAAAAAGGACAGATATATTTATGATTTTTTACAGAGGGGCCAATTAGAGTTCGTTTCAAGAAACGTGTCTTCAATGCCTATTACCAATGTCCATATAGAATTTAAGGTAAGCAAAGATTATTTTACTTATTATAATGATATCAATTTTGTAAGCCAGGAAAATTGTGATACAGTCATTACAATGTCACTTCCCGGAAATACTCCCGGTGTATGGAATGTTTGGTGTCTTAAGGCGTATTATCTTGATTCTTTCAAAATTTTCAGAAAAAAAATTAATTTTGACGAAAAATGCCGTGTTGTTATTATGCCACGGGGAGATTACCCGGTGGAGGGCTATCTGGAAAATTTACAAAAGCAGTTTGACGATACAGCCACTGATACAGACAAAAAAGGCAATAGTATAAGTGAAGTTGTTGATGTAAGGGATTATGTGCCCGGCGACAAGCTTAATCTTATACACTGGAAGATAAGCGGTAAAAGAAATAAACTTACGGTTAAGGAATTTGCTTCAGAAGAAAGTCGGCAAATAAGATTATATGTGAATCATCATTCAGATAATTCGGAAAAGGTAAGAACTGGTACAATGAACGTGTTGTATTCAGTACTACGCTGGCTTGTAAAAGCTGGTTTGAAATTTAGTGTTGTGTTTCAGAATGAAAATGATGATCTGGTTTTCTATAATGTGTGCAACGAGGCGGAAATGGTGGAAGCCATGATAAGATTTATGATGGAACCGTTTTATTATATGTCTGAAGCGGTTAGTAAACAGTACCAGGAGGATATTAAAAATCCTATGTTTAACTGTATATACATTACTGAAAAGGGAATTGGAGGTGATGTGTGTGACATATCGTAGTGCACTGAAGTTTGAGGGCGTAGAAAATGAGTTTTTTGAACAACAGTATGCGGACAGCCATTGGGTAATTGGAAAAATTATGCCATTTAGTCTTTATATTCTGGGGATAATTGCAACATTGGAAACATTCCTGTCGTATTTTAGTCCTGTTATTAACAGGGGACCACTTGACATAATTCTTATTATTGTTGCAATTATTAATTATGACATTTTCTATCTAAAAAAACATAGTATATATGTTGCTTTAGCATATGTAGCAGCCGTTGTTATTTCTTTTCTGACTAATTGGACCGCAATTTTGAACAGCATTATCAAAATGCTTAATCTTATGATGATTGCACTTGAACAGAATGGCAAATATGAACTGGTAAGGTTCAGGTATCTGTCATATGAAAGTGAACCTACAATAGCTTATGCTATTGTTATTCTGACAGTGCTTATTGCAACAATCCTGGCAATTGGAATTTTTTACGGCAGAGTAGTTTATGCTGCTTTAATTGTGCTTCCTGCAAGCCTTTATGGGCTGTTTTTCGATGCGGCTCCTAATAAAATATGGCTGAGTCTGGTAATTATATTCCTGGCAGGTCTGCTTACCATGAACAGGGAAGCTTCGATTGTAAAATGGTGTAAGGCATGGCTGGAGGCTGTGGCAATAATAATAATTCCATTGATTGTTATGCTTTTGTGTGTCAACGAAAGAAATTTTTCCAGATGGAAAATTTTTGAACCGGTGGAAGCGGTTGTCAATGATGTAGCTGACAGAATTTCTGACGTTCTGGGCTTTGATTTAATTCCTATTGACAGAGGTAAGGTCGATTTGGGTGTTGGAGGAGGAATGCTTACTAATCTTGACCTTAGCGATGTTAAAAATGGTATTGCTTTTAAAATGGTAACGGGAAAAGTCGGCAGCAATCTGTATCTTAAGAGCTATGTCGGGGCTACGTACGGTAATAACTCATGGAAACAATGGGATATGGATAATTTTGCGATGAAAGACAACAGTATCAATCCATATAACCAAAGTTATATAATTAATGACATAGTTGCAGAAAATCTTGATATGTGGTATTGCATAAGCGGGTTTAGTCTGAGCAATAAAAATAAATTGAGTATCCGTATGGATAAGCCGCACACATATTTTTATATTCCATATGCCGGCAATTATGCTGTAAGAATGGCAAAGTGGGATACTTATCCGGTAAATCCGCCTTTGAAGTATGAAAGTGAATATTATATCAATGCAAAAACTGACTATAGCGATTACAGAAAAATGTTGTCAGAGTATACCGGAAACGACAGTAGATTTTTAAATTATATCAAGTGGGAATCTGAATACAGAAAGTATGTGTATGATAATTATGCCTGTATAACAGAAGACGTTCTGAAAGATGTGGAACTGCCTTTTGATTTTAGGCGCAAGAGGAGCTATGAAGAGGTTGATGAGTATATTGACACAATAAAAGAATATTTAGCTGATTTTGAATATACACTGAGTCCGCCTGAACTTCCGGAGGGTATGGATTATGTAAAATTTTTCCTGTGTGATTCAAAAAAAGGCTATTGTGTTAATTTTGCCAGTGCCGGCGCACTTTTGCTAAAATATGCAGGAATTCCGGCAAGATATGTGGAAGGCTTTTGCATAAGACCTGAAGTTATTGAACATGGCGGTATTTCGGAGAATTATAATGGCAAAAAACAATACAGTATAGATGTGGAGGCTAAAAATGCCCATGCATGGGTGGAGGTTTATAAGGACGGATATGGATGGGTTCCTGTTGAATTTACGGTAGGATATTATTTACAGAACGCAAACACAGGTACTGTAGTCGACAGACCTGAATATACGGAAGCACAGACTCAGGAGCAAACCTTTGATGAACCGGATGAAGATGATGAGCCGGATGAGGAGGAGACCGAGCCTGCAGGAACTGATACTTCTGATGTTACAGGTGGTACGACACAGAATAACTTAATAGTTTTTGTTCTGGTACCATTAATAATTGTAGTTATATTATTAATCATTATCATCATAAGGTGCATTGTAAAGGTTATAAAATTAAACAGACTTCTCAGCATAAAAAATGTGACAAAAGAAAAGTTCTTTAAATTGTATTACTATATGGAAAAACTCTTGGCGGAAAATGGTCTTACAAGAGCTGATTCAACAGACTATTCAGAGTTTGAACAGGAGGTTTACAATAATTTGAGATGCTTTACTAAAGAAGAAATTCATGATATAATGGAAATGGTATTGAAAGCTAAATTTTCTGAAGAGAAATTTGCTGATGAATGGTATGAAAAGCTTCTTGAGGCATCGCTGAAGATAAGGCGTGAAACCTATGATAAGGCAGGTTTGTTTAAGAAAATTGTGCTCAGTGTAATAAAAGTATATTAAAATAACGGAGGAACGGGCTATGAAACTTACATTTCTTGGAGCGGATCATGAGGTAACCGGCAGCTGTCATTTTATTCAGGCGGCAGGTAAGAATATTCTTATAGACTGTGGTATGGAACAGGGAAATGATGTATATGAGAATCAGGAACTTCCGGTTAATCCTTCAGATCTGGATTACATATTTGTAACTCATGCACATATTGACCATACGGGACTTATTCCACTTATGTATGTTAAGGGATTCAGAGGAAGTGTATATGCAACTTCGGCAACCTGTGATTTGTGTAATATACTTTTGAAGGACAGCGCACATATTCAGATGTTTGAAGCAGAATGGCGTAACCGTAAGGCAAAGCGTTCTAATCTTGCTGAATTTGTACCTTTGTACGATATTGAAGCTGTAGTAAATGTAATGAAGCAGTTTATTCCCTGCGACTACGATACCAACATTAAAGTGTGTGACGGAGTCACCATAAGATTTACGGATATCGGTCATCTTCTTGGTTCTGCCAGCATTGAGGTGTGGCTTGAGGAGGATGGAGTACAGAAGAAAATCGTATTTTCAGGCGATATTGGCAATGTTAATAAGCCGATTGTCAAGGACCCGCATTATACCAAGGAGGCGGACTATGTTGTCATGGAGTCTACTTACGGCAACAGGACCCACGGAGATACACCTGACTATGTGACGGATCTTGCAGGTATTTTTAAGAGAACCTTTGCAAGAGGGGGAAATGTGGTAATTCCTTCATTTGCAGTGGGAAGAACCCAGGAATTATTATATTTTATCAGACAGATTAAGGAGAAAAAGCTGCTGGAGGATTTTGATGTATACATCGACAGTCCGCTGGCCATTGAAGCTACAAGTATTTTCCAGAAGAATGTTTATAATTATTATGATGAGGAAGCTCTTGAACTTGTAAAGCAGGGAATTAATCCACTGACATTTCCTGGCTTGAAGCTTGCCGTAAGTAGTGATGAATCTAAGATGATTAATTTTGATTCAAAACCAAAGGTAATTATATCAGCATCAGGTATGTGCGAAGCCGGAAGAATCAGGCACCATCTTAAGCATAATCTGTGGAGACCGGATTCAACAATACTTTTTGTGGGATATCAGGCCAATGGAACTCTGGGCAGAGCTCTGATTGAGGGTGTAAGTGAAGTAAAACTTTTTGGTGAACCCATTGAGGTAAGAGCGGAAATAGTACAGCTGGCAGGCTGCAGTGGTCATGCAGATAAGAACGGACTTATCAAGTGGGTGACTTCCTTTGAGAATAAGCCGGATAAAGTGTTTGTAGTTCACGGTGAAGACAGTGTATGTGATGAGTTCAGGCAGTGTATTGAAGAGGAATATGGACTTGATGCAGTGGCCCCTTATACAGGCGCAAGCTATGACCTTGCAACGGGTGAAATGATAAGCGAAGGCAACAGACAGAGAAAGACAAGACGTACAACGTCTGCCGCTACTGCAAGAAAGAACAGCATATTTGAGAGACTTCTTGCCGCAGGTAAGAGGCTGCTTACAGTTATTGCCCATAATGAAGGAGGAGCCAATAAGGATTTGGCTAAGTTCACAGACCAGATAAATGCACTTTGCGATAAGTGGGACAGATAAACATACATTAATAAGAGGTTTTTTATGAGGAAGATTTTGTTTGTATTTAACCCTAATTCCGGGAAGGGGCTAATTAAAAGCAAATTGTACGAGGTTGTTGATACACTGGTAAAGGGTGGTTTTGAGGTATGCGTATATCCCACACAGGCTGCCATGGACGGGTATAATCGTATTGTTAATATGGAGGAGAATTACGATATGATTGTGTGCTCCGGTGGAGACGGAACCCTTAATGAGGTGGTGAGTGCAATAAGGAAGATGAAGTCTGATATTCCTGTTGGATATATACCCTCAGGTTCTACCAATGATTTTGCAGCCAGCGTTGGAATCAGCAAGACAATGAAAACGGCGGCACAACAGATAGTTGATGGTACGCCAAAGCCTGTTGACATTGGAAGCATTAATGGAAAGACTTTTAATTACGTGGCTGCATTCGGAGCCTTTACAGAGGTATCCTATGCTACATCACAAGAATTAAAAAATGTTATAGGACATTCTGCGTATGTTGTAGAAGCCATAAAAAGGCTTACCAATCTGAGAAGCTACAGAATGACGTTACACCTGGATGATGAAGTAATAAAGGATGATTTTATTTATGGAATGATATCTAACTCAAGGTATATAGCAGGGAGAAAGAATCTTGCAGGCAAGAATGTAAAAATGAATGACGGTTTGTTTGAAGTCAGTTTTATAAGGCAGCCTAAGAATCCATTTATGCTTGAGCAGACATTCTCCGGACTTATTATGAACAATATTACAGAC
>JBJENU010000262.1:0-7009 GCA_051880355.1 Lachnospiraceae bacterium
ATTTTGACTATTGGATTGCTCAAGCAAATTATGCTGTTGCTGTTGCTAAATTAGGGGATCCAGAAAAAGCTGAAAAAATGATTAGTGAAGCGGAGTCGAGAGGTTATACAAATGGCAATGCAATAAGGAAGATGGCGGGAATAAAGAAGAAAACACTATTTTCTCGTTTGTTTGGTTGATTTTATAGAATTGCGTAATCTGGCAAAGCGTAGCTGACTACGAATTGAATACGAATGACTAACACATTTTAGGAGGTTTATTTTTATGATACGAGTTTTATTTGTCTGCCACGGCAACATTTGCCGCAGCCCTATGGCAGAATTTTTATTTAAGGATATGGTTAAAAAAGCTGGTGTAGCAGATGATTTTGAAATAGCATCTGCTGCCACCAGCACGGAAGAAATCGGTAATCCGGTTCATCGGGGCACCAAGGGAATTTTATACAGCCTTGGAATTTCCACTGAAGGTAAAACCGCCCGCCGGATGACCAAAAAAGATTATCAGTACTATGATTACATTATTGCCATGGACAAGTGGAATCTGCGCAATATAACCGCAATAACCGGCACTGACACAGACAATAAAGTAAGCCTTCTCCTTGACCATGGTGCAAGAACCGGTCAGGACATTGCAGACCCTTGGTACACAGGTAACTTTGACAAAACCTATGATGATATAATGGAAGGTCTTGCAGGTCTGCTGTATGAACTTGAAGGAATCAAATATTGCCCTCATGGTCAATAAGCTTGTTTCTTATTTCGCATAATTTTTCGTAAGCATGAGGGTTGTGCTCTTTGATATGTCTGTCAATTGCGGCACGCCTCTCATCAAAATGCTTCTTAAGTTCAGGGTGTTCTGCCAGAACATGCTTAAGAAGCAGCGTTCTTCTATTCTCAAGCTTTCTGGTAACAATCTCCTCATTCTCGTCAAAAGCGTCAGCGATTTCATCAATATGAAGTTCAAGATACTGCAGCCACTCTTCCTCATCTTCTGCATCAAGGCCATGCCAGTTACTTTTAAACAGGGCATCAACATTGCCGGTCTCTTTTAACTTTTCAATTCTTCTGTGAATCAGTTTCTCAATTTCCGGCTCCTCCATATCACCAAATGCCCACACAAATTCCTGAACAGTAGTTTCTGCCTTCTGCCGTATAGGTGACTGTGCTGATTCCTTTGCCCTGTCAATTTCTATTCCCATATCACTTAAAGCAGTCTCAATGCTATGCCTTACCACGCCATCTTCAATCATATAAGTCATACCCATTTTTCTCAACTGGTCATTAAGTGCTGCGATGTGTTCAGTAATATAAAAACGAATATTCTTTTTCTTAAGTCCCTCATAAAGCAATTCTATTCTCTCTGCTGCAGTAGCATCAATACTGGTTATTCCGCCTGCATCAACTATGACCGCCCTTGTATCATCCTTTATTGCCGATTCAATATCATTCTGAAAAACGCCTACATTGGCAAACATCAAATCACTGCTGAATCTGTAAATTATAACACCTTGAACCGGACGGACGTTTTTAAATCTGGAAATATCCTGAAATGCAGCATATCCCGGAATCACTCCAAGGAACTGTCTCGGCGGATTGGCCGATTCAATAACGGTAAGTGCAAATGAAAGTATTATTCCAACCAAGACACCGTATATGGTGCCAAGAATCAAAACTCCCACAAAAGCGCCACAGAAAATATAAAACTCTCTTCTGCTGACTTTAAAAAGCTTTTTCGCAAGATGAAACTCAGTTGCACCCAGCAGAGCTGAAATTACAATCGCTGTAAGAACCGGCACAGGCAGATATCCTATAAATCCGGTTGCAGACAACAATACAAAAATCATTACCACACCGGCTATAATTCCTGTAAGCTGGGTTTTGCCTCCATACTGCTCGTTCATTGAAGTTCTTGACACGGAGCCGTTCATAGGACAGCACCCAGTCACGGCAGCTACTGCATTACTCATTGAAAATGCCAGAATTTCCTGGTCATCATTAAGCTTATATCCATTTTTATTAGCAAAATTATGCTCTGCAAGAAGGGTTTCTGCCATAATTACAATGGCAACCGACAAGCTTATGCCTAACAATTCTGTTCCTTCAATCACTGTCAGATCAGGAAACAAAAATCTTGGCATTCCGGGCTCAACTGCTGACAGACATGCAACTCCAAACTCCCGGTCAATATTACCGTACAAAGTCAGCAATGCACCAAGTACCATCATAACCACAGCCATGGGGAATTTAGGGCAGACTTTTTTAACAATAAGTAGTATTGCCAGTGTTGCCACCCCAAGTCCAAGGGATGCAAAATTAATATGTTCTAACTCCTTTATCAGATGACCGACAAGTTCAAACAACTCACCGGTTCCTGCACTGCCGCCGAATAATTTGGGAAGCTGCATAAGAATAATGGTTGTGCAGATTCCCGATATAAAGCCTCCCATAACAGGGGCAGAAATATAATTGACCAGCTTACCTGCTTTCATAAAACTGAAAATAAGAAGCCATGCTGCAACTAAAAGTGTAATAACCGGCACAACTGCCATAGCCCGGTCACTGCCACCCTCAATTCCCATGGTTATCAACGCCGTGCCGACAAGTGCTGCCGGTGCAGCATCAACGCCAAATATAAACTGTCTTGATGTGGAAAAAATACCAAATATGATAATCGGAAACACAGAACCGTACAGACCATACACAGCCGGCAGGCCGGCAATCTGGGCATATCCCATGGAAATAGGAATTGAAACTGCCGCAATAATAATGCCGGCAATAATGTCCTTCATAAGATAATTCTTCTTGTAACCTTTTAAAGTCGAAAATAGGGAAAATTTCATATTGCACCTCCATATTATAATGGTATCTGAGAAGTGCCCAAATGTCAATATCCCAAAAATCAGAGAAAGCAAAGAAAGGTCCCCACATAAGTGGAGACCAATCTCAGACGAATTATATAAAAAGGTTTTGGAAAAATGCGAATTAATTGTTTACTTAATTCTTAATTATTGTAAACCTTGACACTATGTCAGAGTCAATAGTTTTTTTACTGATTTTTTGGTTATTTATTCTAATCTTACAGATTATTTTCTATAGGAATACTCATTATCATATGTTGCACTTCACTGCCATTTTCCATGGCGCGGGTAACAAATACGCCGATTATATCATCACATATAGTCATATTATTAACCTTCATATATTCCAGAGATTTCTCTAACAGCCTTCCAACATTGTTGTTTTCTTCGCATTTTACAAAGCTCATTACTGACTGTTTGCCGGTATAATGCTCCGCATATCTGTTAGTCATAAGATTATATTTCTCAATATGATCATATTTTACGGCCCATCCCCAGTTAAGTGTTAAATTTCCTCTTAAAAAATCCTCCTTTCGTATTATGCATATTCTCTGGACTTCAGGTGATGCATACAAAAATTCTTTTATCTGCTCAAGCCTGTCAGGCTCTGTAAGTAATTTATCACCCATTTTGTAAAGCACATACATAAAGTCCGAGCTCTTTTTTTCATAAGGATTCCCATTATCTGCCGCTTTCTTCATCATGACAATGTCATCTTTTATACGGTGTCTAAGATATGTAAGATATGCAATCTCCTTATCAATGGCATCCATTCTGTCTTCATAGGCCCCAATCATTCCATTCAGGCTTAAGTTACTCATATTGCCTATCGCTTCATGAGAAAAGCCGTATTTTCTCATAAGTTTGGCATTAATAACTGCAAAAACACTATCTTCATCATAATATCTGTACCCACTGTTTTCATCACGCACAGCCCTGATATATCCCATATCTTCATAGCGTCTTACGGTGTTTGTTGAAACACCCAGGATTTTTGCCAGCTCTCCAATTTTGTATTTCATAAACTGTCGCCTCCTGTCACATAACCTATACTTAGATTATTATAGCATTCTTAAACTAAATTAACAAGTATTTTACAAATCAGTACGGAAATGGTATTATGGTTATGAAGATTTTTTCAGAAAGCTGGTATTTTTTATGAAGACAGGTATCGTTTTAGAAGGAGGAGCCTTCAGAACAGTTTTTTCTTGTGGTGTAACCGACGCATTTATGCAGTTTGGTATATTGCCTGACTACATGATTGGCGTGTCCGCCGGTGCAGCTTATGGCATATCATACGCTTCCAGCCAGCCCGGCAGAAGTTATGACATCATTATGAATTATGCCAATGACAAAAGATATATGGGCATGAAAAATTTTTTTGCCCCTGATAATAGAAGCTACTACGGATTAAAATTTGCTTACGATACAATTCCTAACGAGCTTGTACCATTTGATTATGAGGCTTACCGACAGTACAATGGAACTTTCGAGGCTGTTGTAACCAATGTTATTACCGGACGTGGTGAATATATGCGGGTCTCACCTGATGATAAGGAATTTAAAATTTTGCGGGCCACCTGCGCCCTGCCCGGTCTTTTCCCACTTATATTTATTAATGGTACTCCATATCTCGATGGGGGAATTGCTGACTCAATTCCTATAGAACGTGCATTCAGCCAGGGCTGCGACCGGGTTGTTGTAGTTCTTACAAGGCAGCCGGGGTACAGGAAAGACACTTCATTACTTACAAAGACAATGGCACTCATGTATGGCAACAGATATCCAATGCTTGCCAAATCTCTTTTAACACGGGCCGAAAAATACAACCGTTGTCTTGACAGATTAGAACAGTACGAAAAAGAAGGCCGGATTATTATAATCCGACCTAAATATACAGATAATTTCTCACGCACTGAACGTGACCTTGTCAAAATCGATACTCTGTACCGTGACGGCTTAAGTCAGGGTGTAGAAATAGCCGAAAAGGTTAAAAACTTCTATGGAATGAACTAATTAAAATTGCCAAAAGCCCAGTCCTTTGCAATGCCGACAGCTTCCCTTACGCAGTAGTTTATAAACAGTATCTCATCGCTTTCTGCCGGGATTCCTGATACATTGACAAGGCCCTTGGCTTTTGCTATATGTATTGCCCTGAAAATGTGGAAGTTGCTTGTAGCTATGGCAACTTTCGCATTTTTATCCTGTATTAATCTAATTGAATATAACAGGTTCTCATTAGTATCTGTTGACTTGTCTTCCTTGAGGATTTTCTCAGACGGAACGCCTTTTTCTTCCAGATAATCTGCCATGGCTTCTGCCTCAGTCACATCCTCACCTCTGCCCCGGCCTCCCGACACAATTATTGTAACATCAGGATTCTTTCTGTAATACTCATAGGCCGCATCAAGTCTCTTGGCAAGAGATTTAGTAACCCTTGTGCCCCTTATCTGAGCGCCAAGAACAATAACAAATTCACAATCCTTTTCCGGCTTGCTCATCATTCCTTTTATTACACAGACCTCAAATATCAGAAATGCCACCAGACATATAGCAAATACTGTCCAAAAAGTAATTTTCAGCCATACCGGTATCATTATAATTTCTTTTTTGGCCAATGTGCAGATTGTTGCAAGCATAAAAAAGATACAGGCTCCAATGGCCCACACAAATGCAAACGCAGTACCAAAACCTGCATAGCTTACACATACTATATAATAAATAAGGCATACTGCCCCCAAAATAAGCCAAAAAACACCCACAAGCCACTCTCCTTCGTAACTCTAAACGGCAGCATCTACACTGTTACCTGTCATTGCTTCCTTTTGTGCAGCCTTCATATTCCTGCCATAGGGATTATCCTCGTTATACTTGATTGAAGTTCTTGTAAGACCTCCTGAGGTGTAACTCCTTCCACACTCAGGACAGATGGCAGTCTTAATTGACACGGAGGCATTAACTACTCTGCCGTTATTCTGCCCGGCATCCTTATAGGCATTACTTACATGCTCCTGCTCATGTGCCATAACCCTGCCTGCTGAAGCTGCAGGAGATATATGGGCAGGCGACTTAAAGGATACCATCTCATCAGAGCCGTCCTGATACTTCCTGCTTGCACAGGTAGCACACTCAACTGCGCCGCTGCGTTTAAGTCCACGAACCTGAGCCGGACTCAGTTCATTTTCATGACCGGTTCTTACCAGCTGAATCTGCTCATTACGCGGTATATATCCGCCAACACTACCTATCTGCATAAGACCGCCTCCTTTCTCCCAAGGCCTAATCATAAGTTATTTAATAAAGTCCTGTCTCATTGGATTAAATACATCTACAAGAATACCTGCTTCCAAGCATGTTACACCGTGCTCAACATCAGACGGCATATATACACTGTCGCCTTTCTTAACCACCTTAGTCTCCCCGCCTATTGTAAATTCAAAAGCTCCCTCTGCAATATAAGTTATCTGCAAATGGGGATGCTTATGAAAATTACCCTTTGCGCCCTTCTCAAAAGTAATCTCGCACATCATCAGTTCATCCGAATATGTAAGAATTTTACGGCTTACACCCGGCTCACACGGAGTCGAAGACACCTCATCATTAAATACGAACATCTGAAATTACTCCTTTTTCTTTTGATTTTACCACATTTATTCACTTATATCAACCAATTTCCGAATACTTTTCCAAATGCATCAAAAATTCCTTCTTCTTCAACACCCTCCTGTGTCAGAATATTCACTCTTCCGATTTCTTCACCCTGATAATAATAAATAATCTCGCCTGCTTTTGTATTAGCATCAAAAGGAGCTTTAAGGCTTTCCTCCATAACAATTTCACTGGTAATTAAGTTTTTGTCATAGTTTTCCAGAAAAAGATATGTAAAATCGCTTTCACATTTGACAGGAACAAAGCCCTGCTTACCTCCTACAACATTTACCGGTTCTAACTGTTTTTCCTCATTGTCCTGATAGATACTACATGTATTATACCCATAATTCAAAAGTGTTATGGCATCTGAAAAACGTGTTTTACTGTTAGGCGCTGCCATTACAACGGCTATCAGCTCTATGTTATTTTTTTTTGCAGTGGCTGAAAGGCAGCATTTTGCTTTGCTGGTAGAGCCTGTTTTTAAGCCTGTTGCCCACTCAT
>JBJENU010000263.1:0-7006 GCA_051880355.1 Lachnospiraceae bacterium
GAGCATCTGCCTTACAAGCAGAGGGTCATAGGTTCGAGCCCTATAGGTTCCATTGAATGCCGGTGTGGCGGAATTGGCAGACGCAAGGGACTTAAAATCCCTCGGGGGCAACCCCGTACCGGTTCGAGTCCGGTCACCGGCATCGTGTATGCGTAGCTCAGCTGGATAGAGCGTCTGGCTACGGACCAGAAGGTCGCGAGTTCGAATCTTGTCGCATACATTATTAGACTTCAGGTATCCTGGAGTCTTTTTTTGTATAGGAAACTTTGTTCCTATAACTCGCAACCGTGCTAGGTGCGAGAGTCCGCAAGCGGACTCTTTTTTTTCTTGTCAAAATTAATTTAGTGTGATAAAATTAAACTGGTATTATGGGAAATTTTATTATGGGTGGTTTTTATGGATACAAAGGAATTTTTTGGAGATAAGGTCTGGGAACAGCCGGTATCAGACGAGATAGCAATTGATCGCAGCGATTATGGAATTAAAACTGCGGGCTCATATCTGTACGAATATATCGGCAGGAATCTTTATTACACCTTTGACAAATTGATTTGTGACGAGGACAGAGAAGGCTTTATTCAGGTTATGAATGAGAGCAACGAAGGCAAATCATTTTTGGTAAGATTAATCAGGACAGATTATGAAAAAGAGTGGTTTTTACTTAAGATACAGAGCGTTTTGACTGACAGAATAGTTCTTACCGCTACTAATCTTAATTCAGTATTGACGTCCAACGTAAGGATAAAGGAAAATAATGGCTGGCTTAAGAATATCCTTGATATGTGCGATTATTTATACTTTTTTTATGAATGTGACAGTGACAGATTTTATATTACGCGCATGAGAAAAGAAGGAATTTTCAATATTTATGAAGGAACTCTGTCAAAGTGGATAGAAGAGGGCTTTGAGAATAAGCTGTTTATTAAAGGACAAAAGAAAATTATTGATGATTTCAGGGAGTCCCTGGAGAATAAGGAATATGGCTTTGAATACGGCTTTTCTACAGGGTATTTTTCGTCAAATAAGCAACCGCAGAGTTTTTCTTTCAAGGGAACCATCAGTGTGATTAATGGTGTGGAAATGACCACAGGCGTTATTGCTCCGGAGGACGGAGAACATATTGAACTGGAAGGTTTTGAGATATCCAAGACAAGAGACCCGCTGACAGGTGTGTTCAACAAGAAGGACATAGAGGTATTGGCAAGGCAGAGTTTGAAGTATCATCCTGATGATGAAGTACTTCTGGCCATTATAGATATAGATGATTTTAAGCAGGTTAATGATACACGTGGACATCTGTTTGGAGATGAGGTTCTGAAGAGGGCTGCCGAAGTAATGAAGAATGCTGTTGGTGATAAAGGCTATGTGGGCCGTATTGGCGGCGATGAGTTTATGGTAGTTATCAATGGCGCCAATTCAGAGGATGAGCAGCGCAATATTTTGAGAAGCATCAAGAATGGAATAAATTCACTGTATTCCATTGAAAATGACGACTTTATGCAGACTACGTCAATCGGATGTGCCAGAGCACCGCTTAATACCAGTGACTACAAGGAGTTGTTCAAGCTTGCGGACTATGCCTTGTATCTTGCCAAGGAAAAGGGTAAGAACAGATATATCATATATATGAAGGAAAAGCATGGAGTTCCTGAATTTGGCGATGACGATAATCTGGTTACAATTAAGCCAAGGACCACACTGCCGATGGGAACATTTATGTTTAATTTGTATGATGAAGTACTAAGGAATAATACAAGTCTTGAAGCACTGCTGGTTAAGACCAGGGAGTATCTGGGTGTGGACAGAATCGTACTCTATGACAGTAATCGCAAACCGATTGAGATAATTTCATCTCCGGAATGTTCCTGCTATGATGCGGCTATAGATAATGCTGATTATCTGTTATTTGATGAGGTTATGACATTATCGACAGAGGACGATATTATCAAGTTTAACAACCAAAAGGCTTTGGAGCCTAGATGCAGGGAGGCTTATGATATGGCCATAAAGCAACATCTGGGTGCACTTTTACAGTTCAGGATATGTGATGTTAATGATGAGAAATTCTGGTATTTCAGCTATGAATATATTGAAAAGCACACCTGGAGTGACCAGAATGTATATGACTACAGGCTGATTTCCAAAATTTTATCAGCTAAGCTGCAATGATTATGAATTGAGGCTGCAAAAACTAGGAGAAAGAGTTCTTTTGAATAGTTTTTACAGCCTATTTTTAGTAGAAACAATAAAATGAAAAATGCCACATCTTCTGATGTAGCATTTTCGAGGGGAGTATAAATAATTAATAAGGGGTTACAGTAAAAAGAAAATTTGAAGGGGAATTCTTTTTACTGTTGTTATGTTATCACATTTTGTCGGATTATGCAATAGGAAAATTTAAAAAATATGTTCTAAAATTAGTACACGCTCATACTATTAATAAAATAGCAATATGAAAAAGGGCTTTTTATATGGAAGAATTTACCATAAGTGCCAGAGATGTGGATAGATACATCTATGATGAAGATACCATTATTGCAGATTTGAGAAGTGCGGAGGAATATATGGAATATCATATTAAAAACTCTGTTAACTTTCCGGATGACAGTATTTTTGATAAGCTTTATGTTCTTGATAAATATAAATTGATTATTTTGTGTTGTGACAGAGGTGTTAACAGTCTTATCACTGCAAAAAAATTGAAAAGTATGAGGTATAATGTAAAAAGTGTTGTTGGCGGGATGAATTTTTATAGACAGAGTCATAAACGTTAATTGACTTTGTGAGCTTTTTTAAGTATAATGATATACTGTAAAAATATATATGGGAATGGACTTACAGGATGAAGACATTTGAGTTGACGGCGCCATGTCATATGGGACTTGAGGCGGTTTTAAAAAGAGAAATACTTGATTTGGGATATGATATCAGCCGCGTTGAGGATGGCAGGGTAACTTTTATCGGAGATGCGGAAGCCATTTGCCGCGGCAACATTTTTTTGCGTACCACAGAGAGAATACTTTTAACAGTGGGGCGTTTCAGAGCTGTTACTTTTGCTGAGCTTTTTGATAAAACCAAAGCACTGCCATGGGAAGAATTTATACCCGCCAACGGCAAGTTCTGGGTAAAAAAGGCTAATTCCGTAAACAGCAAACTTTTTAGCAGTTCAGATATACAGTCAATCGTAAAGAAGGCTATAGTTGAACGTTTAAAAGAAAAGCATCATATTGAATGGTTTCCCGAAGATGGGGAAGAATATCCAATCAGAGTTAATTTTTTGAAGGATGAGGTTACCATAGGGCTTGATACCACGGGAGAATCACTTCACAAGAGAGGCTACAGGCCTGTTGCAGGTAAGGCGCCTATTTCAGAATGCCTTGCGTCGGCACTTATAAGCCTTACACCTTACAGAAGCGGAAGACCTTTTATGGATCCGTTCTGCGGAAGCGGTACATTTCCAATTGAAGCTGCAATGATGAGTGCCAATATGGCACCGGGTCTGAAACGCAGCTTTACTGCAGAGAAGTGGAACAATCTGATTCCGGAAAAAGAGTGGGTACAGGTCAGGGAGGAAGCCAACGATTTGATTGACAATTCCATGCTTAAGTCAAAGGATTCACCGATAATTTTCGGCAGTGACGCTGACCTTGAGATGCTTCATATTGCCAAAACCAATGCTAAAAGGGCCGGCGTAGACAGAATGATTCGCTGGGAATATGCAGATGTGGCAAATATGAGCTCAGACCTTTCATATGGTTTTATCGTTACTAATCCGCCTTACGGCGAGAGACTTGAAGAAAAAGATGCTCTGCCGGGAATTTACGGTTCCTTTGGCAGGCAGTTCAGGAAAATGGACACATGGTCGGCGTATATCATAACATCATATGAGGATATAGAGAAATATTTTGGGAAAAAGGCCGATAAAAACAGAAAGATTTACAACGGTATGTTAAAGACATACTTTTACCAGTATATGGGTCCCAAGCCGCCAAGGTAGAAGGTTTGGGTAGAGAGGGAAAACAATGTTTAAAGAACACAAAAAAATATTTATGAGCTTTTTTTTGATGGCGGTATTTGTTGGATTTTTTATGATGTTCCAGAGTATGAGGACACCTACAATTGCCGTTGGAAAAACTTTTACGGCACAGCAGCGTCCTGCCGCATGGAAAGAAATAATGGCATATAGTATTAACTCACAGGGGATAAATGTTGTTGTTGACGGTAAGACGATCAACAGCTCCAATCCGGTAGTAATGAGTGACCAGATGTATATCCTGTTTCCGTCACAGCTCATTAATTCCGTACTTAACTGTTCCTACAATGAGTATGAGGATGGCAGGATTTTACTCCAGAAGGGCAATACAAGGATAGAGTTAATGACGGATTCTGATTATATTTCAGTGGATGGAACTATGGTAGATTTACCGGATGCCTGTATGACAGCCAAGGATAATATGTATGTAAGAGCCAGTGTTTTTGCAAAAGGCTTTGGTTATGATTATAAATGGAGCGTTGAGGAAAATACCCTTTATCTTACTGATGTTAATTATGCAGACAGCCTGCTTCCGTCAAGATACAGCTATGTTGATATTGGAAAAACGGCTCAGATACGCAATCAGGGAGATTTAAGCATCTGTTGGGCAACGGCGGGTATTGCTGCTGTTGAGACAAGTATCCTTCCTAAGCGCAACTATTTTTTATCAGCTGAACATATGGCGCTTTCCAACGGAAATGCGGCAACACTTAATGTGGGCGGGGAATATACGAGAGCACTGGCATATATGGCTGCATGGCTTGGACCGGTGAAGGATGAAGATGCCTTTATTAATAACAGGCTTAACACTCAGGCGCTGCCTGTAATGCATTTACAGGAGGCACAGATAATTGAGGCGAAGAACTATGAAGCCATAAAAAGGGCAGTTTTTCTCCACGGCGGTGTTCAGACTTCTATGTACACATCAATGGTCAACGCTTATGGCGGCTCACCCTATTATAATAAGGAGCACGCATCATACTGCTATATTGGTACACAGAAGGCCAATCATGCAATTGTAATTGTTGGCTGGGATGACAATTATCCAAAAGAAAATTTTAATATGGATATAGAAGGCGACGGGGCTTTTATCTGTATGAACAGCTGGGGTACACAGTTTGGCGACAATGGAATTTTTTACGTGTCATACTATGACTCCAACATAGGAAAAAGTAATGTGGTATACACGTCCATTGAGAATGTTGATAACTATGATAATATATATCAGAGCGACCTTACCGGCTGGGTCGGACAGCTGGGATATGAGAATGAGGTAGCTTATTTTGCCAACGTCTACACCGCACGCAGTGATGAGATGCTTGAGGCAGTAGCTTTTTATGCCACGGGAAGAAATACTGAGTATGAGGTGTATCTGGTTGAAAATTTTGAATCAAAGGTGTCATTCCGGTATAAAAAACTGCTTCAGAAGGGTAAGTTTTCCAATGCCGGATACTATACGGTTAAGCTGAATGAGGCAGTTGCCCTTGAAAAAGACAAAAGATATGCAGTTGTTATAAAGATTAAGACACCTGACAGTCTGCATCCGATTGCAGTGGAGCGACGCTCCAACGCCTATAATCAGGATGTAATAATCGATGACGGTGAGGGCTACATCAGCCTTGGAGGCACCTCATGGGAACATGTTGAGGATTCCAAGAATTGTAATGTATGCCTTAAAATGTTTACCAACAATGTTAAGAATTAACAGGAGACAGCTATGGAGAAGAAAAAATTGATTTTTGCCACGGGAAATGCTGACAAAATGAAAGAAATACGGATGATTTTGTGTGATTGCGGTTATGAGATTGTGTCCATGAAGGAGGCCGGAATTAATATTGATATTGATGAAAATGGGACTACTTTTGAAGAAAATGCCATAATCAAGGCAAAGGCAATTATGGAGGCTACAGGCTGCCTTACGCTTGCAGATGATTCGGGTCTTGAGGTGGATGCACTCAATAAAGAACCCGGTGTATATTCGGCAAGGTATATGGGCGAAAACACATCCTACGATATTAAAAACCAGTCAATTCTAGACCAGCTTCAGGGTATTACCGGAAGTGACCGCAGTGCAAGATTCGTGTGCGTAATTGCAGCAGCTTTTCCTGACGGCAGGATAATAACCAGAAGAGGCACAATTGAAGGAATTATAGCAGATAAGCCGTGTGGTGAGGAAGGTTTTGGATATGACCCAATCTTTTTTGTGCCGGAGCTTGGCAAGACCACAGCCCAGTTAGACCCGCGGGAAAAGAATCTTATAAGCCACAGGGGAAAGGCTTTAACAGCCATCAGGGAAGAATTGTAAAATACAGAGGAAATACAAATGCAAAGAATAATGATTGTTAGCGATACACACAGCAAATGTTATGGTTTCGATGCTGCCATTTTAAAAGAGGGCAACATTGATATGCTTATTCATTGCGGTGACGTGGAAAATGACGAGGATTATATAAGAACCAGTGTTGACTGTCCTGTCTGTATGGTTGCAGGCAACAATGACTTTTTCAGCGGCCTTAATATGGAGGTTCAGATAGAAATAGCGGGACACAATGTTTTGGTCACACATGGTCACTATTACAGGGTATCCCTGGGCACTGACATGATAAAAGAAGAGGCAAGAGCAAGAGGCTGTGATATTGTTATGTTCGGGCACATTCACAGGCCTGTTCTTGAGATTGAAGACGATATTACAGTTCTTAACCCGGGAAGCCTTACATACCCAAGGCAAAGCGACCACAGGAGAACATATATGATGATGTATGTTGATGACAACAACCAGTGTACATTTGAGATAAAATCAATAGATGATTAGCCGGAAATGGTTCTTTAAAAATTTTTCAAAAAAAATTATAAAAAAGTGTTGACATTTAAATTGTTATATAATATAATAACACTTGCGTTGCGGTACTGGAGTATTGATAACGAAACAAGAATATCACTTCGGGGTGTGGCTCAGTTTGGCTAGAGCGCTTG
>JBJENU010000264.1:0-1635 GCA_051880355.1 Lachnospiraceae bacterium
TAGGATTAAAGTGTCAAAAGGTAACACTCCGCTTATGCTTGCATAAAAGTGGAGTGTCACCTTTGGGCACCAACGAAAATGAGCATAAAAGTGGGGCGTATGCCACACGATATGCGAATGTTCGTTAGGATTGTGGGAGTACGAAGTACGAAACAATCCGTTTAATCCTACTCAAGGGTGTTTTGACACCTTAATCTGTATAGGTGATAATCCTATTTTTTGTTAGCTCTGTATCTTAATGTTGAATCAAGAATTTTCTTGCGGATACGAAGTGATTTAGGCGTAACCTCAAGTAACTCATCTGTGTCAATATAGTCCAGAGCCTGCTCGAGACTTAAAATTCTAGGCGGTGTAAGATGGAGTGCCTCATCAGCGCTTGAAGAACGAGTGTTGGTAAGATGCTTTGTCTTACATACGTTGACTTCAATATCCTCGGTGCGGGAACACTGACCGACAATCATGCCGCCGTATACCTTTTCGCCCGGTCCGATGAAAAGCTGTCCGCGCTCCTGGGCATTGAACAGACCGTAGGTGATTGCTTCACCTGATTCAAAGGCAATAAGTGAGCCGGCTTTACGGTACTGGATATCGCCCTTGTATTCTTCATAACCGTCAAAGGAAGTATTGATAATACCGTTACCCTTAGTATCTGTAAGGAATTCACCGCGGTAACCGATAAGACCGCGGGATGGAATTGAGAACTGAAGTCTTACATATGCACCGTTGAGGGGAGCCATACCGAGAAGCTCACCTTTTCTCTGGGAAAGCTTCTGTATAACCGCACCTGAAAATTCATCAGGAACGTCTACGTAAGCAATCTCCATTGGCTCAAGCTTTTTGCCACGCTCATCATACTTGTACAGAACCTCAGCTTTACTTACTGCAAACTCATAGCCTTCACGGCGCATGTTCTCAATAAGAACCGAAAGATGAAGCTCACCACGGCCGGAAACCTTGTAGCCGTCTGTACCTTCACATTCTTCCACACGAAGGGAAACGTCTGTGTTAAGCTCTCTGAAAAGTCTGTCACGCAAATGCCTTGTTGTAACATATTTACCTTCCTTGCCTGCAAGAGGACTGTCGTTAACTACAAAGTCCATGGAAAGTGTAGGCTCTGAAATTTTCTGGAAAGGAATTGCAACAGGATTCTCAGGGGAACAGATAGTGTCACCGATGTGTATGTCAGGAATACCTGAAATGGCAACGATGGAACCGATACCTGCTTCTGTAACTTCTACTTTATTAAGTCCTTCAAATTCATAGAGCTTGCTGATACGCATTCTCTTGCGAAGGGATTCGTCGTGGGCGTTAACAAGCATAATTTCCTGATTAACCTTGATAGAGCCGTTGTCCACCTTGCCTACGCCGATACGTCCGACATATTCGTTATAGTCAATTGTACTGATGAGAACCTGTGTATCTGCATCAGGATCTCCTTCAGGAGCAGGAATATTGTTGACGATACATTCGAAGAGAGGCATCATATCCTTCTTCTCATCATCAAGGTCGGCGATGGCGTAGCCTGATTTGGCAGAAGCAAAAATAAACGGACAGTCAAGCTGTTCATCACTGGCATCAAGGTCAATGAAAAGCTCTAAGATTTCATCAACCACTTCTGCAGGGCGGGCTTCCGGC
>JBJENU010000265.1:0-1625 GCA_051880355.1 Lachnospiraceae bacterium
ACTTCATACGCTCTCTGTAGGCCAATTTTTCCTTATATTCTTCAAGATACCTGACGGCTGCACTTCCCCTGGCTGACAGAGTATCAGCCTCAAGAAGACGCGTTACCGGCTCCGTACCTGCATTTACCCCATCTATTATGGCCTGGGCACGGTCAAAAAAGTCGTTTACCATTATCTCGAATTCATCAACATATTTTTCGTAGCCTTCCCAGTCAGTTCCGCCATACTGGTTATAAATTCCATCAATCTCAGTATTTCTCTGGCCGAATTTGGCAACAGAGTTATTCTGAATCACTATGAATGCGACTATTACAACAGCCACAAGAATTACGCCCTTTTTCAAAACCAGGACCTTCCACAGCTCTTTCAGGAAAAATGGCAGCTTTGCCAGCAATTTCTGGCTGTTAATTTCAATTACGTCAAGTATTTTCTTTATAAACCGCGGCAGCTGCCCCTCACGTTTTCTGTAGAGAATTACCGACAATGCAAATGCAACAATTAATAGGATTATGCTGCCGTATAACAGCACACCATTGGCTGAAATGCAGTTTCCAAATAAATTAACATTTAAATATTCCCTGTCGAAATAAGTTCCGTCAAACAATACAAAAATATTAATGTATTTTAAATTTTTTAAAACACTGGTTCCCGTCAGGCTGGCAAACAGCCACCACTCACCCACAAATACAGCTCCGATGAATAAAAGAGCTATTCCAATATTTAAAAATATATTGCATACCATATAGACCAACATGGTCAAAACACCTGCAAAAAAGGCATTTTTAAGTGCGGCAATTACCAAATACTCTCCTTTGCTGTGGAGATATGTGTATTTCTCAAAAGCTGCTATTGTCTGCACCGGTCCGCTAAAATCATCAATTCCGTACATAATGCAGGCAACAATTGTGTTAATCAGGTACATTACCAGCACTGCAATAAACGGCGCAGCAAAGAAGAAAAGACTGCGTTTCAGTGCAAGCTTTTTTCTTCCGCCACAGGAGCTGTAGGTAATTTCCATCATGCCGTTTTTCCGCTCATTACAGGTATTATAAATTATGTAAAGCATAAGAATTACCACTATTATGCTGATGTACCTGTAGTCAAGTACAGCTGTGCTTACCTTGTCATTGTCCATCTCAAGGGTGAGATTCTGAACCCTTGTGTAATCTTCCTTGGTCTTATTGATATTCTTAATTGAAAATGGGTTGTTTTCAGTAAAGATATCAAAAGCCAGCATATTGTCAGCTCTCTTTAAAACGTCCGATACAGAAGTTGCGTACCTCTCAATGTATGATTTTTTCTGCTTGTTATATACTTCTGTATCCATATCCGGCTGCATAATTATGAAGCCTAAAACACTGAATATAATTGCCGTAATAAAAGCTGTTATGTTCTTTCTGTTAAAAAATCTTTTTATTTCCTCCATAATTTGCCTCCTCCTATTTCTTAAGATATTCTTTCATCATCCTGTAATCAACTCCTCCGGGTGCATTGCTGTTGTCGGAACAGAAGGCGAATTGGGCAGGGTTTTTAACCGTGCTATAATTCAGTTGTGTTCCATTACTTACTGCAAATACATATTTTTTTCCTTTTTCCAGAGTGGTAAGTTCTCTAAACACTGTTCT
>JBJENU010000266.1:0-1622 GCA_051880355.1 Lachnospiraceae bacterium
AATCGAAGTAGGTTCTTTCGTCACTGGTTTCCGTGACTGTCCAATCACTCATCTCATCCATATTAGGAAAATAAGTATCAGCATCATAGGCATAGTTGATTTTAGTGATATGGGCAACGTCACACATTGGCAGGAACTGACGATATATACTTTCTCCGCCAATGATGTATATGTCATTGGTGTTATAATTCTCAAGCTCTTTCACAGCCTCTTCAATACTATGACACACAATAGCACCATCTACACTATAGCACAAATCTTTTGTAATTACAATATTTGTTCTATTTTTAAGAGGCTTTCCTCCCGGGAAGCTCTCTAAGGTTTTTCTTCCCATAACCACAACCTTTCCTGTGGTCTCTTTCCTAAAAAACTGCATATCCTCCGGAATACTTACCAGAAGCTTATTCTTATTGCCGATGGCCCAGTTTTTATCTACTGCAACTATTAAATTCATTTTAAACCTCCCTAAACAGCCACCGGAATTTTAATCTGAGGACCATACTGGTAATTCTCAAGCTCAAAATCATCTACGGTAAAGTCATAAAAATTCTTAACATCCGGGTTCATATGAAATACAGGTGCTTCAAATGTCGGACGACTGATAAGCTCCTTAACCAGCGGAATGTGCCTGTCATAAATATGTGCATCTGCAATTACATGTACAAGCTCACCTGCTTCAAATCCGCTTACCTGGGCAATCATATGAAGCAGTACTGCATACTGGCATACATTCCAGTTGTTGGCGGTCAGTATATCATTGGAGCGCTGGTTAAGAATTGCATTCAGCTTATTGCCCGTAACATTAAAGGTCATACTGTATGCACAAGGGTATAGATTCATCTCATGCAAATCCTGATGAACATAAAGGTTAGTCATCATCCGTCGGCTGTAAGGATTATTCTTAAGGTCAAAAAGCAGTCTGTCAACCTGGTCCATCATACCTTCCTTATACTGGTGCTTAACGCCCAGCTGATAGCCGTAGGCCTTGCCTATTGAGCCATTTTCATCAGCCCACTCATCCCAGATGTGGCTGTTTAAATCCTTAATGTTGTTGGACTTTTTCTGCCAAATCCACAAAATCTCATCAATACAGCTCTTAAAAGCTGTTCTTCTCAGCGTCATTACAGGAAACTCCTTAGACAGGTCATACCTGTTGACAACGCCGAACTTTTTAATTGTATATGCAGCCGTGCCGTCCTCCCAATGAGGGCGTACCTTCTCACCTTCAGTAGAATATCCGTTGTCCAGAATATCCCTGCACATATCAATAAAAACCTTATCTGCGTAACTCATAAACTTCTCCTTTACATTATCCTTCCGTAAACTTCCCTTGGAACATAGGCTTCAATATAGATGCCGTCTGCTGTATATTCTTCCTTCAAAAGTTGCCCGTATTTGCGAATCTGCTGGATTTTGCCTGCATCATTAAAGCCAAAGGTCTGCTGTACATAAACATGATTTTCCCTTAAAATTTCCTCAAGAGCATTCTTTATCTCTTCAAAACCAATATCATGCTTTGCCGAAATCTTAATAACTTTATCAGCCTTTTCGTCAAAAAGCTTAGGCTTTTCCTCAAGTTCCATATACTTGTCAATTTTATTAAAAAGTGTAATAACCGGCTT
>JBJENU010000267.1:0-6940 GCA_051880355.1 Lachnospiraceae bacterium
AATTCCCACCTGTGCAAGGAGATTGCTTACCTGTTCAGAGCTGACAAGACCGGTCAGGTCAACATCTATCGTAACCGGTTCCTGTACCGGTTCTGTCTGCGTGGCTGTCTCCTCAATGGAGGCTGATTCAGAAACAGTCTCTGTGACCGGCTCTGACACGCTTTCGGATTGTTTTTCTGTGGAAGGCTCAGTAACAGAACCTAAAATATTATCTAAATTATTGGTCTGGCCCTGTGATTCCATACCGCCTGCCGTATCCTGCTGCCTTATATTAAAGGCTATGGTCAGTATTATCGTTGTCACCACAACACCCATTCCAACTCCACGGATGTAGTATTTAAGTTTCATATAATAAACTCCGCCATATTATAACTTATTTAATCCTATTATGAGGGAAACCTCACCCACGCCAATTCCCATCTCTCTGGCAATGGTCTTGACATCACTTCCCTGATTGTACATATCAAGAATCCTCTGATTGCGTGGCACTTCTTCCTTTTTCCTGCGCCCCCGCTTCTTAGGTGCAGGCTTTTCTTCTTCCTTGACAGCTGTCTGTTCCTGATTTACGGTATCTTCAGCTTCCGGTACCTTTGCGGCAGCCTTGGTTGTCCTTGTTCTGGTTGTTGATTTGGCTGTGGTCTTTGAAGCCGGCTTTTTGGTATCACTTTTCACAGGTTCAGCATCTGTCTGGCCTTCAGCTTTTTCCTGCTGTAGCTTTTCAACCTGTTTTTTGGTAACATTTATCGTTCTGACTGTTGTCTTAACATCCTTTGACTTTTCACTCAGCATATCATACAAAAACATTACCTCGTTATGGTTGCGGTTAATTTCTTCAAATACCGTGTCAGCATACTCACCAAATTCCATTATTTTGGTAGAAGAAAGTTTTTCCAGTTCTGCCTCTGTCCTGTCGCTGACATCATCCAGCTGTCTTTCAATTATGGCATCTACTTCGTTGCGGACATGCTCTTTCTGCCTCTCGTCCAGGGCAATGTCAATTTCAGCTTCCTTTAAATCCTTTTCCTTCCCGGTATCTATGAAAAAGCTGACAACAATACATATAATACCTGCCGCGAGCAAAACAATTTCCAATGCATTCATGGCATTCTCCTAAATCTTAATATCTATTCCGCCTTTGTTCTTAAGAACCACTTTCCCACGCATTTTTTCAATACGCTTTTTCTCTTCTTCGTCATACTGCTGACCCCTTCCCTTTTGTCTGGCGTCAGGGTCACCTGCCTGATTATCCGGCCTGTCCTTACCTGATACAGTCTCTGCATGGGTTCTGGCATCTTTTTGAATCATCTGCTGTCCATTCATCTGGTCAGTCATAGGCTTGTTTATTTCATTCTGACGAACCTGTGACACATCCTGTGAACGCTGTATAACAGCTATGTCTATGGGTCTGATTGACATAAAATCACCTTCCCTTTTACATTGGGATACTCTTAATGTCAGCGCCTTCTTTGACAAACTGGCAATAATCATACTTCTGCTTTAAAAACATCATCAAATCGCCGAACACAAGCTTCGTTCCCACATAGGCCGTATTATTAACCTTGATTCTGGCACTTGAGTCCTCTGCTAAATGTGCGCGGAGCTCATCAAGCTCCTTTTTGTCTTTTACAATGGTCTGCTCAATAAGCAAAAGATTCCTCATGGTTTTCTGAAGCATTTCCTGCTTATCAGGATCAAGCTTACCGTCCATCTCCTGCTTTTTGCGGAGTGCAGTAAGCATTTTATCAAGCTGAAGCTTGTTATTTCCCTGCTGTTCTATTTCTTTTTTGAGAACATCAACTCTCTTCTTCAGTGTTGCATCAACACCTACACCCACTGTGGTTGCTGTTCCCATCTCATTGCCTATGGTTTTAACTTCAATAAGCTTGGTCGCCTTCACATCACCGCCGATAATAAGCCCGTTACGGCCGTCAACAGTGATTTTTCCCTGTGCAACCACCTTGCTGTGAAGAATGGAATCTGACTCAATATTACCGCCTGCAGTGACGGTTTCAGCACTCTCAATGAATTTGCTGACAATATTGCCGCCCGCTATAAGTACAGCCTTATTCATGCCCTGTACGCCCCTTACAAGGGTAATATCACCGCCGGCTACAATAGTGGCACCTTCAACAATACCTCTTACCATTACATTACCTGTTGCCTTGACAGAAAAACCTGCTGCAACATTACCGCTTACATCCACATTACCGTCATAATCAATGTTACCGCTGGCAACATCCACATTAACCAGCGAAAGCACATCTGACACAAAAACCTTGTCACCCTCAAGGGTTACATGACCGCTCACGTCTGAAATAAGCGAAAGTCCGTTATCTGACACATGGAGATTTTTGCCATGCTTAAAAATAACCCTTCTGACGCGTTTAGGCATAACATTGCGCCCATATACATCCTCACCGGCCTCACCCCTGTCCTCCGGGGTAATTGTGGCTACAACATCATCTTTCTTAACGTGGTTAAGATTATCAATATTTTTAAAATCCACCGTTCCATCTTCTGCAATTTTAGGAACAGGCTTTAATTCTGCTTCAAAATTATAAGTAATATAGCCGTCCCTGCCCTCTCTTACAGGCTTTCCCACAGCTACAATGTATTCTCTTCCATATATTCTTTCTTTTATGAATTCTCCAATTACTTCCTTCTTAATGCCCATTTTGACTCCAAGGTTAGCCAGGTCTCTCTCTATCTCTTCCTGCGTAAGCTGACCTGCCCCTTCAAAGCCGGGATAAAACACTGCTCTTGCCGTCATTGAATCAGCATCAATGGTATACTTGCCAAATTCGTTGCTGGAAAATACTCTTCCTCCTCCAACCCTTGCCGTTGCAGGTTTTTCATCAGACGAATCAAGCAAGGAACGGATAACCGTCAAATCACACTCCGGTATCTTGGTCTTATCCGTGTAATAGATGATATCATCCATAGTTGGTTTCGTCTGGGTGCCCGCGGCAGGATAAACAGTACAGTACAATCCGTCATCTTTTATTGAAAATGAGAAAAATCCTTTTGCCATAAATCCCTCCTAAAGCTCTAAGTCAATATGTTCATATATGGACCAAGCTTTGCTTTCATCTTCTGCAATGCCTTGGTGTGTAACTGTGATACTCTCGATTCTGAAACCTCAAGCACAAGGCTTATTTCCTTCAGTGTCATCTCTTCATAGTAATAAAGCATTACCACACTCTTTTCCTTCTCCGTAAGACCTTCAATGGAATCTACTATCATCTGCTTTAATTCATCCTCTGCAAGCACATCCTCCGGCTGTGCAAACTGCCGGTTATGGTATGCCTCCATCTTGATTTCGCTGCCGGCTTCCGTATATTCTTCAAGGGACACCAGACCGGTTGCCTTGGTCTGTCCCTGCCAGTTATTATATTCATCAATACTGATTCCAAGCTCGGCTGCCAGTTCCTCGTCAGTAGCCATTCTGCCCTGCTCAGCTTCAATCTTGGCCATTGCAGCATCAATTTTTTTCTGCTTCTGGCGAAGTGACCGGGGAATCCAGTCCATTTTACGAATCTGGTCAAGAATGGCTCCACGGATTCGCAGACTTGCGTAGGTTTCAAACTTGACATTCTTGCCTATCTCAAACTTGTCAATTGCATCAATAAGCCCAAAAATGCCATAACCCACCAAATCGTCATACTCAACATTGTATCCGAGATACATACTGAGTCTGCCTGCAACGAGCTTGACAAGCTGGGAATATTCAATTATGAGTTGTTCTCTAAGCTTATCACTGCCGGTTCTTGCATAATCCTGCCAAAGCTTATTTCTGCTGTTCTCGTCCATGGCCTTCTCCATTTCCAGGTTCTATTATTTTGCCTTCGGCTCCTTAGGTTCTTTGGTCTCAGAATTTTCCTCTTCGCCTTCTTTTGATTCTTCACCTTCCTGATTTTCTTCCGGATTGGGAATTACCAGCGTTTTATTGAGAATAAAGCGTATCCCCAGACCAAGTGTGAAAAAAATCACCATTATTACAACAAGAGTCCATAATGTTCTGACCAGTGTAAAACCACAAATAATCCCTATTACCGATGTAATAAATCCGGCAAGTAAAGTTAAAAATGCCGGAAGATTCCGAAACTTCTTCTCTTTTTCTTTCATATTACCTTAACACCTTTTCCGATGGCTTTTATTGTATATGAACCATCCAGTGTATTTAACTCAACTGTTCTACCAAAATTCTCGCCTACATCTTCTGCCTTGAGAGGAATTCCCTGCAATTGGAGATTCATCCTTGCAGCTTCAATATTACGCTCACCTACAAGCAACGTATCACTTTTAACTACACTGGCAAACATCTTAGCGCCACCTGCAATTTTGGCTGTCATTCTGTTCTTTTTGGCGCCGGCCGCCTCCATCTGCCTGATAAGCTCCATAAGCCCGGTGTCTGCAAACTTGGCCTTGTTCTCATTATTATGCATCCTTGTGCTGTCCGGCAACATAAAATGCAAAAGTCCGCCAATTCCGGTCACAGGGTCATATAATGCAATACCTACACAAGAGCCAAGGCCCAGAGTAGTTAAAACATCAGGACTGTGAGCAATTTTTAAATCGGCCATACCAACCTTAATTATCTCACCCATTAATTTATACTCCCAAATTAACACATTCCAAAACAAGACAATATCTTTGCGTAAGACTCCAATTCAGGAATCAACAGAAAATATCCGGAGATATCGCTCTCACCAAATTTTGACTGTATAATCAATATCTTATCTCCATATCTGGCATATTCAGCTGCCGGCACATCAAGAAGTGCACCAAGCATATCTATGGTCATACACGGAACAGACGGTTCTATTCTCATCTGGGTAAGTGTTGCCAGTGCTGTCAGATATGAGCCTCCAACTATATTGCCAATCTCATTTAACGCAGAGAGTTCTATCTCATTAAATTCGTAGGACATATTTTTCTCATCCATCATAAGTTTGTTGACAAGATGTCTTGCAGAATTTATATCAAACAAAAACATCATCATTCCGGTTATATCTCCGCCAAGTCCCAGCAAAATGCCAACGACAGGGGCATCCTCCGGTCCTACAAAGCTCGATATGTCACAAAAATCCAACAATGCAACATTGGGTACTGACATATCCATCCGGATTGAAAGCATCTGTGACAGTGCAGTTGTAGCATTACCTGCACCTATGTTCCCAAGTTCCTTCAAAACGTCGTACTGCATGTCACTCAGATTATTTAAATCAACAACTCCCATCCTGTGTCCTCCGCATTAGTCAATATCAATCATTCTCATTTAAAAGTGCCGAAATATCAATAAGGGAAATTAATTCACCATTATTTTTTCCAACCTTGGTAACATAGTTGGAGTGAAGTGTACTAAAGCTATGGGAAACATTCTCAATATTATCTCCCGTAAAAGTGACAACTTCCTTTACCTGGTCAACAATAAGACCAATTGAGGCATTTTCAACCTTGATAATGATAATTCGCGACTTATCCGTGTATACATCCTTGTCAAGCTTAAGTCTTGTTCTGATGCTCATAACCGGAATAACATCACCACGAAGATTAATTACACCCACAAAATAATCCTGTGCTTTAGGTACTCTTGTTATTTTCTGCATTCTTACAATATTATCAACATAGCCGATATGGATACCATAAAGCTCATTTCCGATATTGACAACTATGTACTGTAATAAGCCTTCTTCACCTTCAGCTTTATCAGCTGAAATCATTCTGGTTTCTTCCATAATGCTGCCTCCTTATACTAATGTATTGGCATCAATAATCAAAGCAACTGAGCCATCACCAAGAATTGTTGCACCGCTGATGATGCGGTTGATATTGATATACTTGCCAAGTGACTTAATAACTATCTCAAGCTGGCCAACAAGTCCGTCTACCACAAGACCTGCAAGCTTGTCACCCTTTTTAACAATTACAACTGTAACATTTTCTTCATCAAGTGGTTCGCCCGGAACATCAAGAACCTCGCGAAGGCGGATAAGGGGAATTACCGTGCCGCGAAGATGAATTACTTCCTTGGCATGAACGTGCTTGATATCTGTTACAGGAATATCTTCAATAGTCTGTATTGAGCCTAAGGAAATGGCATATTCTTCATCTCCCAGTCTTACCATAAGTGCCTGAATAATAGCAAGTGTCAGAGGAAGCCTGATTGTAAATGTTGAGCCCTCGCCATATGTAGACTTAACTTCAATATCACCGCCGAGAGCTTCTATCTTGCTCTTAACAACGTCAAGGCCAACGCCTCTTCCTGATACATCTGTAATCTTATCTGCCGTAGAAAAGCTTGGTCTGAACAAAAGATCAATTATATCCTTATCAGACATTACTGCTGCCTGTTCCTCTGTGATTGTGCCCTTCTCAATGGCTTTATTGCGGACCTTTTCAACATCGATACCATTACCGTCATCCCTGACTTCAATAACTACGTTGTTACCGTCCTGATAAGCATCAAGGAAAATAGAACCAACTTCATCCTTGCCGCGCTCAGCTCTGACTTCGGCACTTTCAAGGCCATGGTCAGCAGAATTGCGGAGAAGGTGCATCAGAGGGTCACCGATTTCATCGATGACTGTACGGTCAAGCTCTGTATCTTCACCTGTCATATAAAGTTCCATCTTCTTGTTAAGCTTTTTGCTTAAGTCACGAATCATTCTTGGGAATTTATTGACGACACTTTCAATAGGCATCATTCTAACCTTCATAACTGATTCGTGAAGATTGGTCGTAACTCTCTCCAGATACTCAATCTGCTCGTTGAATGAAGAATTATTGGTAGTTGTCTCACCTTCGACTGCTTTTGCTGACACAAGACCATTCTTAGCAATAATAAGCTCACTTACAAGGTTCATGAGAACGTCAAGTTTCTCAATGTCAACACGTACAGAACGTCCCACAGCTTTAGCAGGTGCCTTGGCTGTTGTCT
>JBJENU010000268.1:0-1619 GCA_051880355.1 Lachnospiraceae bacterium
CATGTAATTGTATCTGCCCCGGATATGTTGTGACGCCTCTTAACGAAGAGTTCTTTATCGATGAAAAAGGTGAGGAAACTGAATATTACAAGAAACAGTCAAAGTCAACATCCCTCAGAAGATTAGGTACAATTGAAGAGATTGCGGGGCCGGTTCTTGCCATGTGTTCCGATTCATTCAATTATATGACCGGGACATATCTGCTTCTTGACGGCGGTCAGTCAATCCCTGCGGAATAATTATCGAAATGTTGACATTACAGAAAAAGGAGATATTTATAATGGAGTATCAAAATATTATATATTCTGTTTCAGAAGGTATTGCTACAATCCGTCTGAACAGGCCACAGGCACTCAATGCTTTAAATTCTGCGGTTAATCGTGATATTATGTCAGCAATTGAGGAAATAAAAAATGATTCAGAAGTCAGAGTTGTTATTGTAACCGGTTCTGAAAAGGCATTGGCGGCGGGAGCAGATGTAAAAGAAATGGCAGAAGCTACTCCGAGATTTGCAAGAGATTTCTGCAAGCCTGCTATTGATATCAATGACACGCTAGAAGGATTACACGTGCCTGTAATAGCTGCAGTAGGCGGATTTGCCTTCGGAGGGGGATGTGAGCTTGCTCTCGCGTGTGATTTCCGTGTCGGAGGACCGAGAACGCTGATGTCTTTTCCTGAGGTAGGTTTGGGAATTATCCCGGGAGCAAACGGCTGCGAACGTGCTGCGGCGATTTTGGGACCTGCAAAGGCAAAACAGCTTGTTATGCTGACAGAAATGATTCCCGGAAAACAGGCTTATGAACTTGGCCTGTTAAACTGGTTTGTCAAAGGCGATGAAGCTCTTGATGAGGCTGCAGCAAAAAGTAAAGCAGAATTAAAAGCAGCAAAAAAAGAAGGAAATGAAGAAAAGATTGCAGCTTTAAAGGCTGAGAGCAAAGAGACAGAAAGTGCAGCGGCAAAAGCAGAATATGATGCAATATATGCAAAGGCCGTTGAAATAGCAAAGATGTTGTCTTCTAAGCCGGCATGTGCACTTGCGGCTGCCAAGGCGGTAATCAACAAAGCAGTAACAGAAACGGTTGCTGCAGGCAAACAACTTGAGACAGCGGAATTTGCTCTTCTTTTCAATACTCATGACCAGAAGGAAGGCATGGCTGCCATGATTGAAAAGAGGAAACCGGAGTTTACTAATAATTAAAACAAATGAGAGCAGGAGGAACAGAAATGGCAATAAAGACAATTGCGGTACTTGGTGCCGGTCAGATGGGCAGCGGCATTGCACAGGTTGCAGCCAAAGCCGGTTATAAGGTAATTATACGTGATATAAAAGAAGAATTCTGCCAGAAAGGCGTTTCAACAATAACAAAAGGTCTTTCCAAGCAGGTGGAAAAGGGCAAGATAACACAGGAAGATGCGGATGCTGTTATTGCTAATATTTCCACAACAGTTAATCTTGAAGATGTAGCTGATGCAGACCTTGTCATTGAAGCTGCACCGGAAATTCTTGAACTTAAGCATGATACATTTGTTGAACTTGGCAAGATATGCAAACCTGAAGCAATACTTGCCACAAACACTTCATCAATGTCCATAACAGCTATTACAAAGGACACACAGAG
>JBJENU010000269.1:0-1619 GCA_051880355.1 Lachnospiraceae bacterium
GTATTGCCTGGTCTGTCAATTTCCAAAGTAGAAAGAGACATATATTCAAATTGACTGATAGCCAGCTCTACCATATTACAACGGTCTTTTGCACTCACAATCGGTGAATTATCCTTATATGCCGGAGTTCCTGAGGGCATGAAAATAATCCTGTCAATATCGAACTGCTCATAAGCACATCTGGCAATTCCGATATGCCCCTTGTGGATAGGATTAAATGTGCCGCCCATTATTCCGATTACATCATTATTAAAAGAATCTGTCATGGTAAAATAATCTTCTTGTTTTCTTTAGATTCTTTATAAAGAACAATTTTCTTCCCAATTACCTGAACAACCTGGGAACGGGTTCTCTCAGCGACTGTCTGTGCGATTTCCTTCGGATCATCTGCACAGTTATTGAGAACGCTGATTTTAATAAGTTCTCTTGCTTCAAGGGCTTCAGCGATTGCTTTAGTATTTTCAGGTGTAAGGCTGTTCTTTCCCAATTGGAATATTGGGTCAATTGTCATTGCAAGACCTTTTAAATAAGCTCTCTGTTTACTTGTCATGTTAATCTCCCTTTTTATTAATATAATTACGCTTTATAATAATCGAATTCCAGATAATCTCCAACAATAACAGTATCACCCTCTTCAATGCCCTGTCTTTCTAATTCATCAAGAACACCAGAGCGTTTCATGAACTTCTGGAAGAAGTCAAATCCTTTCTCTGATTCAAGATTAGTATAACCAAGCATTTTATCAATCTTAGGTCCGGTAACAACAAATACACCGTCCTCATTTACAGATACTTCAAAGCTGTCGTTTGGATTATCCATAAGCTCGTCATAATCAAATTCTTTCTCAAACAGCACAGGCTCATCCTTGAAGTTATCAAGAAGTGTCCTGACTGCATACAAAAGCTCCTTAACGCCCTGTCCGGTTACAGCAGATATAGGATAAACCTTGATTCCCTCCGGCTCAAAGGCATCTCTTATCGCCTGTACAGGATCAGTACCATCATCATAGATTACATCTATCTTATTAGCTGCGATAACCTGTGGCCTCTCAAGAAGCTTAGGATTATAGTTGGCAAGTTCCTTATTGATTGCTCTGATATCAGCTATAGGGTCGCGGCCTTCTGTTGAAGCAGCATCGACAATATGAATTATAACTTTGGTTCGTTCAATATGTCTTAAAAACTGATGACCGAGTCCGACACCCTCAGATGCACCCTCAATAAGTCCCGGAATATCGGCAATAACAAATCCTTTTCCGCCATCCAGGTCAACAACGCCAAGGTTAGGATTAAGAGTTGTAAAATGATAATTGGCAATCTTAGGCCTTGCGTTGGTTACTCTGGATAAAAATGTTGATTTTCCGACATTAGGAAAACCTACAAGACCAACATCCGCAATAACCTTAAGCTCGAGACGAACCCAGAGCTCCTGTGCATCCTGTCCAGGCTGTGCATACTGTGGTGCCTGCATTGTAGATGTGGCATAATTCATGTTACCCTTGCCGCCGCTTCCGCCTTTAAGAATGGTCTCGCGAAGGTTGTCCCCAGACATGTCAGCAATTACTTTGCCTGATTCATCGTCATAGATAACAGTCCCCTCAGGTACTTTAATTATAAGGT
>JBJENU010000270.1:0-6926 GCA_051880355.1 Lachnospiraceae bacterium
TAACATTAAGGTTGAATCGGAGAGCGTTGATGGAGTTAAGCAGACAGTGCTCACCAATATTGCGGCAGCTGCTGATGTGTACTATTTTGCAAGTGACCAGTTTTATGATTTGTATAGCAGTGGAGCACTGCTTAAGCTTGATGATGTTGAATCTGTAATTGACGAATGTGGGGGAGACGATGCGGCAATTATTAAGAATGTTAGCATAGATGGTGATTTGTATGCTTATCCAATGACTAACAGTAATGGATATTTTATTTATTACAATAAGGACTATTTTAGAGAATCAGATGTGGATAATCTTAATAATATGTTGGACATTGCCGCTTCAGTTGGAAAGTATGTTGCAATGGACTGGAACAGCGGATGGTATCTATATTCGTTTTTTGCCGGTGCCGGTAAGACGGTGCAGATGAACTCATCAAGAAGCAGGAATGTATGTGATTTTGATTCACAGGAGGGTCAGTTTACCGGCGTGGATGTTGCCGATGCAATGCTTGATATTGCCACTTCCAAGGGCTTTAAGGCAGTTTTGAGTTCAGAATTTATTGACGAGGTAAGGAATGGCTCGGTTGTGGCTTTGGTAAGTGGAGCATGGAATGCTACAGCTATTAAAGAAATCTGGGGTGATTCAATGGCAGCAGCCAAGCTTCCTACATATAATATTGCTGATACAAGTGTGCAGATGAGAAGTTTTGCAGGCTTTAAGTATATGGGAGTCAATCCTCAAAGTAAGCATCCTGAATGGGCATGCCAACTTGCCAAGTATCTTACTGACAAAAGTCAGCAGGAAATAAGATTCAGAACTACAGGAGAATGCCCTGCTAATGAGGAGGCAGCTGCTTCCGATGAGGTCAAGGCCTCTATTGCCATTACAGCACTTGTAGAGCAGGCACCTTTTGCTGATGTCCAGGATGTTGGTAAGAATTACTGGACGCCAATGAGTAAGCTTGGAGCATATCTTGCATCAGGAAATCCTGACAACATTGATTTGCAAAAATTGCTTGATGATACAGTAAAGGAGATCGAGAAATAAATTGAGAAAAATTACGAGACGGTTGCTTCTTGTGGTTGTAGTTTTGTGTATCCTTGTGCTGGGTGTAGGAATATTTCTGGTATCCAATATTATTGGAATTACAAGGGAATATGATAATATTCTTGACAATTATGTGTCTGATGAAGAGATAATGCTTAATACCAGTAAAAAAATGTACAGGATACAGTCTCTGGCAGCTTCGTATATAATTCTTGATGAGTCAGATAAGGTAGAAGAATATGGTCAGAAAATAGATGATTTAAGGCTTGATATTTTGCGTGGATTTGACCAGTTTAAAGATACTCTGGAGATTAGCGGCAACTTATATCATTCCGTGTATTCGGAGTTTATAAGTTATATGTCACATGAGAATATGGCCAGGGATCTTACCAGAAATGGTTCATCAATAACTGCAAAGTACTATGTCAATAACATAATGGAGCAGAAGCTTGAATCAATTAACAAAAGTCTTGAGGCAGTGTATGATACAATTGATACATACATCACAGAAGCAAAAAATGATGTAAAAGCATATAAAAATATTATATGGATTATTTCCATAGCCACTCTTGTTGTGGTGGTTATTGTAACAGGCGTCTGTCTTGTTTCGTTCAGAAAGTCATCTACGCAGATTGTTGAGACTTATGATAATGAATTGCAGCGTCATAATATGCAGATGATTTCCATACAGAGACAGACCATTGAAGGGATGGCAGAGCTGGTTGAGAGCCGCGACGGTTCAACCGGCGGTCATGTAAAAAGAACAGCAATATATGTTGGTATGCTTGCCAGACAACTGAAGAAAATGGGATATTATACCGATATTCTGTCTGAAGAATATATTGAGTCTCTGGAAAGGCTGGCACCGCTTCACGATGTGGGTAAAATAATCGTGCCGGATGCTATCTTATTAAAACCGGGCAAATATGAGCCGGAAGAATTTGAGGAGATGAAAGAGCACACAGTTGCAGGTGAAATGATTGTCAGAAATATTCTTGGTGGCACTGAAGGGGATCAGGATGTTGAAATGGCAGTCCAGATTGTGGGCTCACACCATGAAAAGTGGGACGGGACAGGATATCCAAGGCAGCTTTCAGGTGATGATATTCCACTTGCGGCCAGAATTATGGCAGTTGCAGATGTGTACGATGCACTTGTAAGTGAGCGCTGCTACAAGGAGGCATTTGAGTACGGAAAGGCTTGCAGGATTATAGAGGAGTCAAGCGGAACCCATTTTGACCCCAAAATAGTCGAAGCGTTTGGAAAATTAAAAGGTGAATTTTTGAGTATTCTTAGAAATAATTTAAGGGAGAGTGAAGAGGCATGAAGATAATTCACTGTGCGGATTTGCATCTGGATTCACAGATGACAACCAATCTGACAAGAGAAAAGGCAAAAGAAAGAAAAGCGGAATTGCTGGCTACTTTTCAGAGAATGGTAGGATATGCAAGGCAGAATGGCGTGGAGGCGATTATTATTGCCGGTGATATGTTTGATTCACATAATATTAACACAACAACACGCAACACCGTTGCCGAGGCTATCAACCGTAATCCGGATATTACATTTTTTTATCTGAAGGGCAATCATGATGCAGACAGTTTCCTTGGAAATCTTACCAAGATTCCTGACAATCTTAAGCTTTTTGAGGAACAGTGGACATCATATGATTTTGGTAAATGTATAAGCATTTCGGGAATTGAATTAAATGAAGGGAATTCAGTTACCATGTATGACAGTCTTGTACTGGATACCAACAAGATTAATATAGTTGTTTTGCACGGACAGGAATCGGCAGAACAAAAGAAACATCAGGCAGAGATTATTAACATCAACAGCCTTAAGAATAAGGGCATTGACTATCTTGCACTGGGACATATTCATTCATACAAATGTGAGAAGCTTGATTCACGGGGTGTGTACTGCTATTCCGGCTGCCTTGAGGGAAGAGGCTTTGATGAGTGTGGAGAGCATGGATTCGTTCTTCTTGATATTGATGAGGAGAAGAGAATCGTCAGTCACAGATTTGTTCCTTTTGCTACGCGTAAGATATACGCACCGGTTGTAATAGTTACAGGCAAAAGAACATCGGATGAGATTGCTGAACTTATGGAAGCAGCGGCAGTTGCAGAAGGTATTGAGCCTAACAGTCTTGTGAAATTTATTCTCAGAGGCTATGTGGATATTTCCTGTGAAAAAAACATTGATTACCTTCTTAAGCTTTTTGAGGAGCGGTTTTACTTTGTTAAAATTTATGATGAGACTAAGCTTAAGGTGGATTATGATGCGTATGCACTGGATAAATCACTTAAGGGTGAGTTTGTAAGAACCGTTCAGAATTCTGATTTGGATGAGGATACCAAGGCAGAGGTAATCCGCCTTGGAATTCAAGCTCTTTTAGGGGAGGCGTTGGAGTAATGAGGATTATTAGATGTGAAATTGAGAATTTTGGTAAATTGTCCAATATCTCGCTTGATTTTGACAGTAAAATTCAGGTCTTTAAAGAAGAAAACGGCTGGGGCAAAAGTACACTGGCAGCTTTCATCAGAGTAATGTTTTATGGTTTTGCAGGTGAGACCAAGAAAAATGATATTGACAATGAGCGCAGAAAGTTCAGGCCATGGCAGGGAGGAACCTTTGGAGGTCGTCTTGTGTTTGAGGCCAACGGAAAAACATATGAGATTGTTAAAAAATTCGGCACTAAGGCGCGGGAAGATGTAGTTGAGGTGTACGATGCCAGAACTAAAACCATAACCAGGGATTTTTCAAATAATGTTGGTGAGGAACTTTTTGGCATTGATATGGAATCTTTTGCACGTTCAGCTTTTATCGGCCAGCTTGATTGTAAGACAACAGCTACAGGAAGTATTCATGCCAAAATTGGTAATCTGACGGATAACACTGATGATATTAACAATTATGATGCAGTTAGGAAAAAGCTTGCAGAAATGATTAACAGTATGTCACCTGCCCGTGTTACGGGAAGTATTCATAAGGTTTCAGAGGAAATCAATGACTTAAAAACTGAGGTTTCAAGAGCATCTGTTATTGACAATACAATTGCTGATCTTAAGAAAAAGGTTGCCATGACAACTAAGGAGCGCAATGACCTCATTGACGGTCAGAAAAAAATTCAGGAAGAACTTGACAAGATTAACCAGAGCAAGGTCTTAAAGATTAAGCGTGATAATTACGAAAGAATCTGTGATGAATATACAGATTTGAAGAATCAGTATGATGACAGGGCGGCAGCTTTTAACGGCTATGTGCCTGAGCAGAGCGAGATTGATGAGCAGGTTGAAAATGCAAGAAGATACAATACCTTTGTGGGAGTTGCCAACAATGCAAGACTCAGCGAAGAAGAGGCAGCAGAGCTTCGTGAACTGAAAACATTTTTCGGAGATAAGGTTCCGACAAGTGATGAGATTGCAGAAATAAAGTCAAAAGCTGCAGATTTTGATAATCTTAAGAATGAGATGGCCAAAGACCAGTTGACTGAGGCTGACAAGGAGAAGGTGGAGACTCTTGGAGTAAAGTTTAAGAATGGAGCTCCGTCTTCAAAAACCGTGGCAGATATCCGCAACAAGTGGTCTGAAAGCCGGGACAAGAAAAAGAATCTTCTTATCAGACAGGGCGTTGTTGAAAAATACAAGATGCTTATTGAACGTGAGAAGAAGGATTATGATGATGAGGTGGCAAGAGTTGAGAAAAACCATAAAATGTTTCTCATAATCGGAGGTGCAGTTGCAGCTCTTGGCATTGCCGGATTTATACTTGTAAACCCGGTTGCCCTTGTGCTTGTGGTTCTCGGTGCAGTTGTGGCAGGTGTGGGAACAATGATGTATAAGAAGGATAAGCAAAGACTTGGTTACGGTGTTGACACAAGTGCCCAGGAGAAACAGCTTGCAGAGGCAATGAAGGAAGTCAGCGATGATGAAGCTTTTATTGTTGAAATGGATAGGAGAATGAAGGAATTCTGTAATACCTACGGATATGAGATGAATTCTTCTCTTATGGACGAACTGACTGAACTTCAGAATGAACTTCCTGAGTATGAGGGACTTCTGGCAAAGAAGGCCAATTATGAGGAGAAAAATTATGAGCAGAAGCTTAGTGCAGCTCAGTCTCTTCTCAAAGAACGCCTCGGCGAGTTTTTCACTGAAGAGGAACTTCAGAGGCTTGGCTACTATAATGCAACACTGGATCTTGACAGCAAATTAAGCAGAAAAGCACCGCTTGATAAAAAGTATAATGAGTATATAGCTTTGAGGGAGAAAGTGTCCGATTATGAGGAGTCTTTGAATGATTTCCTGAGTAAGTGTGCATTGACACCACAAAGTGATTTGGAGGCCCAGATTCGTTTTCTGGCAGAACAGCGTAAAGAAATTAACAGAATCAAGGCACAGCTGGATGGTGCCAGAACACGTAAGGAAGATTTCGAGAATGATGTTGATATTACAATGTTTAGCTCGGATATTGATGAATATGCGGCCAAGGATGTTGAAGCACTCAAGGCAGACCTTGATGAGTCTATTGCCAAGATTAACCGTATTGGCGAAGATGTTCTTGATTACAGAAAGCAGATTGATGAAGCTGTTGACAAGAAGGAAAGTGTTGCCCAGTATATGATTGACCTGGAAGAAAAGACTGAAGAACGGGAAAAACTTTTACACAAATACAGCGTAATTGAGAATACCAATATGATGCTTGAAAAGGCGAAAGAGAACTTTACGGCCCAGTTTATGGCACCGATTGTTGACAGTTTTACTAAATATTATAATAAACTGTCAGGTGTTGATCCTGAAAAGCTCAGGGTTGATGCAGGTATTAATGTAACAACAGATGCTTATGGTGAATTTAAGAGCACTGAACTTCTCAGTGAAGGCAACAAGGATTTGATTGGTCTGTGTATGCGTATGGCTCTTGTAGATGCCATGTATCAGGATGAGAAGCCGTTTGTGGTTCTTGATGACCCGTTTGTCAATCTTGATGATGACAAGGTAAAGGGCGGTATTGCTTTCCTTGAAGAATTATCAAAGAATTATCAGGTAATTTACTTTACCTGTCACGAAAGTCGAGTATTGTAATGAAAAAAAGCAAATTCAAAATGTTTGCGCCATGCTACTATGGATTTTTTATAAGTGGTGCAATGGTGCTTATGGTAGGAGCCATACTGCCCTACATAATTGAAGAGGCTGAAATTAATTATAGTGTTGCAGGAGGATTGCTTTCCGCTTTTGCGGTTGGCAATCTTTTAGCGAGCTTTGTAAATCCGGTGCTGGTAAGCAAAATCGGAAGAAGGCTTACAACAGTACTTCTTGTGGGAATGATTCCCATAATGCTGGTTTTGATTACTTTTCTTGTGCCTGTTCCAGTTATGTACGTTGCTATGGTACTTTTGGGAATTGGCCGGGGTTCAGTTTCAATAATTAACAATGCAATAGTAAATGACAATTCGGGCGGAAAGCCTGCGGCACTTAATCTGCTCCATATGTCTTTTGCAATTGGTGCATTTTTATCTCCATTTTTGACATCTGTTTTTATTGAAAACGGGCTTGGCTGGAGGATGGTTGTGTATTGCATCGCAGTATGTTTTGTCATTGCATGCTTTGGCTACCTTTTTATGGAACTGGATTATGATTTTCCACCGAAAAAGGACAGGGTTGAGGCTGAAAACCATAGCGTAAAGCCTTTTTACAAAGAACCATTATTTTACTGCATGGGATTTTTGCTCTTTATGTATCTGGGACTTGAGAATTGTGTCAACGGGTGGTTTGTCACATACTTTAAGAGCATGGGAATTATGAGCAGCGCATATGCAACCGGGCTTGTATCTGTTACCTGGATAATGGTAATGGCGGGAAGACTGCTCACAGCCAGATTATCTGCT
>JBJENU010000271.1:0-6921 GCA_051880355.1 Lachnospiraceae bacterium
CGGCTGAAAGAAGGAGATTTATAGATCTGGAACTTAGCCAGATAGATAAAATATATCTTAGTAACCTGGTAAATTACAATAAAGTTGTTGTTCAGAGAAACAAGTTATTAAAAGATATAAGTCTTAATCTTCAAAGTGAAGAAACTCTCGACATATGGGATATGCAGCTTGTAAAATACGGCAGGGAGCTTATATCGAGGAGAAGAATTTTTATTGAGGAGCTTAATGAAATAGTTAAGATAATCAATAAGAATCTTACAGGAGGAAAGGAACTTCTGAAGCTGGAATATGAACCTGATGTTACGGAGGATAACTTTGAGAAAGTCCTTGCAGCAGACAGGTACAGGGATTTGAAGTTAAAGTCAACAGGTCATGGCCCCCACAAGGATGACATTATTTTCTGGATAGACGGAAAAGACGGAAGAAAGTTTGGCTCACAGGGACAGCAAAGAACCTGTGCTCTTTCCTTAAAGCTTGCAGAAATTGAGCTTGTAAAGAAAAAGACCAGTGATACGCCAATACTTTTGCTTGATGATGTATTGTCTGAGTTAGATTCAGGCAGACAGAATTTTTTGCTTGATTCAATCGGAGAAATACAGACCATTATAACCTGCACAGGGTTAGATGAATTTATAAAAAACAGGTTTCAAATTAATCAAATTTATAAAGTTGTTCAAGGGACTGTTACACCTGTAATTGAGCCTGAACAGCTAGGGAGGGAATAAAAGTGGCTGAATATAGTGCAGAACAGATTCAGATTTTGGAAGGTCTTGAGGCAGTCAGAAAGAGACCGGGTATGTACATTGGAAGCACTTCTTCAAGAGGTTTACACCATCTCGTGTATGAGATAGTCGATAATGCCGTTGATGAAGCTTTGGCAGGCTATTGTGATACCATTGACGTACAGATTAATCAGGACAATTCAATTACGGTAGTTGATAACGGAAGAGGTATTCCTGTTGATATCAACAAAAAGGCCGGACTTCCAGCAGTACAGGTTGTATTTACAATTCTTCATGCCGGCGGTAAATTTGGCGGTGGAGGATACAAGGTATCAGGCGGACTTCACGGCGTAGGTGCTTCAGTAGTTAATGCCTTGTCTGAATGGCTTGAAGTTCGTGTTAAAAGAGACGGCAACATCTATATGCAGCGTTATGAAAGAGGTAACGTATGTAATGAGTTAGAGATTATAGGAACATGCCCAAAAGAAGAGACAGGAACAACAGTTACTTTTCTTCCTGACAAGGAAATATTCGAGGAGACTGTTTATGATTTCAGTATTTTACAGACGAGACTCCGTGAAATGGCATTTCTTACAAGGGGAATAAAAATTATTCTTCGTGATGACAGAGAAGAAAAGAAAGAAAAAACCTATCACTATGAAGGCGGCATAAGCGAATTTGTAAAATATCTTAATAAGGGCAAGACACCTCTTTACGATACGGTAATTTATTGCAGCGGCAATAAGGAAGGTGTCGAGGTTGAGGTAGCTTTCCAGCACAATGACGGATTCAATGAAAGCACATACTCTTTTGTTAATAACATTAATACGCCTGAAGGCGGTACACATCTTGCAGGCTTTAAGAATGCCATTACTAAGACCTTTAACGACTATGCAAGAAACAACAAAATATTAAAGGATAATGAAACTAACCTTACAGGTGATGATATCCGTGAAGGCCTTACAGCTATTGTAAGTGTTAAGATAGAAGATCCTCAGTTTGAAGGACAGACAAAGCAAAAGCTTGGTAACAGCCAGGCAAGAGCAGCAGTTGACAGTGTTGTTTCAGAGCAGCTTACATATTTCCTTGAGCAGAATCCGGCAGTTGCCAAGCTTATATGCGAAAAATCAATTCTGGCACAGAGGGCAAGGGAAGCCGCAAGAAAAGCAAGAGACCTTACAAGAAGAAAGACAGCTCTTGAGACGGCAGCTCTTCCGGGCAAGCTTGCAGACTGTTCAGACAAGGACCCTAAAAATTGTGAAATCTACATTGTTGAGGGTGATTCTGCCGGCGGTTCTGCAAAAAGTGCAAGAAACCGTGCAACACAGGCAATTTTGCCACTCAGAGGTAAAATCCTTAACGTGGAAAAGGCCAGAGCAGATAAAATCCTTGGCAATGCGGAAATCAGAGCTATGATTACAGCTTTTGGTACAGGTATCCACGAAGAATTTGACATAAGCAAGTTAAGATACCACAAGATTATTATTATGACTGATGCCGATGTGGACGGTGCTCATATTGCAACATTACTTCTTACATTTATATACAGATTTATGCCTGAACTTATCAAGCAGGGACACGTATATATGGCTCAGCCGCCTCTCTATAAGGTTGAGAAGAACAAAAAAGTCTGGTATGCGTACAGCGATGATGAATTGAACAAAATCATCACTGAAATCGGACGTGATCAGAATAACAAGATTCAGAGATACAAGGGTCTTGGTGAAATGGATGCGGAACAGCTCTGGGAGACAACCATGGACCCTGAGAGAAGAGTTCTTCTCAAGGTAAGTATGGATGAAGAGGAAGAGGCTGAGGTTGATGTAACCTTCTCAACACTTATGGGTGATGAAGTAGAGCCGAGACGTGAATTTATTGAAGCTAACGCAAAATATGTTAAAAATCTTGACATTTAATGCGTGGCATGGAGGTAAATATTTATGGATGAACATATCTTTGATAAAGTTCAGGAAGTTGATTTAAAAAAGACTATGGAATCTTCTTATATCGATTATGCCATGAGCGTTATTGCCGCCAGGGCACTTCCCGATGTAAGAGATGGTTTAAAGCCGGTTCAGAGAAGAATACTTTTCTCAATGATTGAACTTAACAATGGTCCTGACAAGCCACACAGAAAATGTGCGCGTATTGTCGGTGATACAATGGGTAAATATCACCCACACGGAGACTCATCAATTTATGAGGCTTTAGTAAAATTAGCACAGGATTTTTCTACAAGATATCCACTTGTTGACGGCCACGGCAATTTTGGTTCAGTTGACGGCGACGGTGCGGCAGCCATGCGATATACAGAGGCAAGACTCAGTAAAATTTCCATGGAAATGCTTGCTGACATCAACAAAAATACAGTAGATTTTATACCTAACTTTGATGAGACAGAGCAGGAGCCTACGGTGCTTCCTTCACGTTACCCTAATCTTCTGGTTAATGGTACATCAGGTATTGCCGTAGGTATGGCAACCAATATTCCGCCTCACAATCTTGGTGAGACTATTGATGCCGTGGTTAAGCTTATTGATAATCGTGTTGAAGAAGGAAGAGAAACAGACATAGAAGAACTCCTTGATATTGTAAAAGGTCCTGATTTTCCAACAGGAGCAATGATTCTGGGAAGACGGGGAATTGAGGAGGCCTACAGGACAGGACGCGGCAAAATCAGAGTCCGTGCCGTTACTGATATTGAAGCTATGGCCAACGGCAAGAGCAGAATTGTTGTGACAGAACTTCCGTATATGGTTAACAAAGCCAACTTAATTGTTAAAATTGCAGAGCTTGTAAGAGATAAAAAGATTGACGGAATTACAGATTTGCGTGATGAATCAGACAGAGAGGGTATGAGAATTGTTATTGAGCTCAGGCGTGATGCCAATGCCAACGTAATTCTCAACCAGCTTTTCAAACATACCCAGATGCAGGATACATTTGGCGTAATTATGCTTGCCCTGGTTGACAACCAGCCAAAAATTCTTAATCTTCATGATATGCTTAAATATTATCTTAAGCATCAGGAAGAGGTTGTTACAAGACGTACACAGTATGACCTGAATAAGGCAGAGGAACGTGCTCACATTGTACAGGGCTTACTTATTGCCCTAGATAATATTGATGAAGTAATTAAGATAATCAGAGGTTCAGAAAACGTAGCAGTTGCCAAGACAAGCCTTATGGAGCGTTTCGGACTTACAGAGGTTCAGGCAAATGCCATTGTCGAGATGCGTCTTCGCGCTCTCACCGGTCTGGAAAGAGAAAAGCTTGAGTCAGAATATGCTGAACTTCAGGCAAAAATTGCAGAATACAAGGCAATTCTTGCAGACGAGAATAAGCTTCTTAGCGTAATAAGAGAAGAAATCCTTGCAATTAAGGCAAAATATGCTGACGACAGAAGAACTTCCATCGGTTACGATATGGAAGAAATAACAACAGAGGATATGATTCCTAATGAGGATACAGTTATTGCAAGAACTCATCTGGGTTACATCAAGAGAATGACACCTGATAATTTCAAAATCCAGCATCGCGGCGGTAAGGGAATTAAAGGAATGCAGACACTTGATGAGGACTACATTGAGGATTTGTTTATGACGACAACACATCATGGTCTTATGTTTTTCACCAACACAGGACGTGTGTATCGTCTCCGTGCCTTCGAAATCCCGGAAGCCGGCAGAACTGCAAGGGGAACAGCACTTGTCAACCTTATTCAGCTCCAGCCGGGTGAGAAAATTACAGCGGTAATTCCTGTATCACTTAAAGATATCAGCGAAGAACACTGCTTATTTATGGCTACCAAGAAGGGTATTGTCAAGAAAACATACCTGACAGAGTACTCTAATATCCGCAAGACCGGTATTCAGGCAATAGGTATCCGTGAAAATGATGAGCTTATTGAAGTAAAGATTACAGACGGAACCAAGGATATTATTCTTGCAACAAAGTTTGGTTACTGCATCAGATTTAAGGAGACAGACGTCCGCACAACGGGACGAACAGCTATGGGTGTTATCGGCATGGATTTGCTTGACGACGATGAGGTCGTGGGTGTACAGCTTGATACCCAGGGCGATAAGCTTCTTTTTGTATCAGAAAACGGTATGGGTAAGCAGACAGACATTAACGAATTTACTGCCCAGCACCGTGGAGGCAAGGGTGTTAAGTGCTACAAGATTAACGAAAAAACCGGCAATTTAATCGGTATGAAGGCCGTTGACGACAGCCGTGAGATTATGCTTATCACAACCGAAGGCATTATCATCAGAATTGCAGTAACAGATATATCTGTTCTTGGAAGAATCACTTCCGGCGTTAAGCTTATCAATCTTGACAATGGCATTAAGCTTGCCACTGTTTCAAAGGTAAGGAGCAATCCTGAGGGTGAAAATGGCGAAGAAGTAGTTGATGAGGAAGAATCAACTATTGAATAATAATGCAGTTATTAGTTTAATAGAAACAGCTATGAGCGGGAGTTCATAGCTGTTTCTTTGTTATGTTCTTCATTTATTTAATGTTAGTAATTAACAAGAGTCTTTTTTGATTTTAGAGCTAAAGCATCTTTAAGAGATGTTGGAGTAAATTGATATTCAAAACCATCATTATCTTGAACAATCAAAGTGTTAGGCTGATTTTTATATTTAAAATGGAGCCCATATGACCATGTTGTACCACCATCATGAAAAGTTATTATTAATACATCGTTTAAATTACCAGATTGAATTTTTATGCGTTCACAACTGGTATTTCCTTCACCTTCACAGAAAGAATAGACATATCCCTCATTAAAATCAATGATGTAATATATATCATAGTACTTTCCAGATTTTTTATATGAATATACACCGCTATTTCCATTTTTTACTGTGTTAGAATCATTTGTTGAATAATAAACAGAATCACTAACGGTAGCCTTTTCGGTAACTTTTTCAGTAGGTTTTTCAGTAGTTGGTTCTTGAGTTATGGGTTGTGTAGAAATTTCGTTAGTAACATCTATGGAAATATACATAGTATTAAAGCCATAGTATTTTACAGTTAATTTGTAACCTTCTTTATTCATGGCATAAAATGAGTCATCAGTTTTTGAACAATTAATGGTAAAACCATTTTGGATACATTCATTTACATATTCTTCATACACACCTTTTGGGCTGTCATTTATATAAACATAAAAGTATTTATTAGTATTTAATGTAACAGACCACATTTTTGATTTTGGTGTAGGGAGTACGGTAGCAGGTCCATTTGTAGGCCAGGACATTTCAGTGAATTTTATTGGGGCTTCAAGGGAAAAATCAATATCATAATCGTCCGAATATTCTATTTTTATGTTTAGTCTATATCCGTCACTATTATAGGCTGAAAAATCATATTCACGAGAAATCTGATCAATGTTAAAACCACTACTTATACAAAGATTTACATATTCTGAAAAATAATAATAACCTACATCTTTTAAATGTACAGTAAGTTTACTATTACTGGATTTAAGATATGATATTGTACCATCAGGTTCAGGTAGGAGTGTTGCAATACCATTGGTAGGCCAACTAAAGGTTTCGGTTTCTTTGTTCGAGAGAGTTTCTTCGTTTAAAGAATCCTCATTTTGTGATTCTTTCGAAGAAATGGTTGGATTTTCTGCAGATTCATTTCCACATGCAAAAATAGAGGTAGCTATAATGCAAGTAGCAAAAAGTAAAAAAAATTTCTTTTTCATGATTTTCCTCCTAAATATTTTTAAAAACTTCATCTTTAGAAGTATTATAAGATAAATAAAAGATAAAATCAAGGGTAAACTTCAACATTAGAAGGAGACCTCGATATGAAAATATATTGGGATGGAAAATCTAAAAACATAATAGGGAGTAAGGTAAAGAATTTAAGGAAAAAAGCGGGACTTACTCAAAAGGAACTGGCAGAAAAATTACAGCTTGAGGGACATGATTTTTCTGATTTAACAATTTTAAGAATTGAGCAAGGAAAAAGATTTGTTCCAGATTATGAGGTTGTTATATTGGCTGATTATTTCAATATAACTACAGACGAACTGCTTAAACAAAAATAACTTGAATACCTGACTGAATTTTGATACATTAGATGTATCACTGAACGGAGGAAAAAACATTGAGAGAAATTAACTTGTCAGTTATAACGCAAAACATCAAAGAAATGTGCATTGAAGCTAATCATT
>JBJENU010000272.1:0-1617 GCA_051880355.1 Lachnospiraceae bacterium
CTCTGTAATATACTTTTACAACATCACCGTCGGTTCCGTTGATGATAATGTTGCGGATTTTCTCCGGGTAATCCTTAAAAGGTGTATCAAGGGAAAAGTTGTATTCCTTGGCAAGTGCCTTCATAATTGCCCTTGTGTAGCTCTTCTCATCAGTTACGGACTGCCAGCCGGGAACAACGATTGCACCTTCATCAATGCTGAGGCTCTCATCAGGAATCATAAGCTCAAGAGCAAATTCCATCTTATAGCCAAGTCCGAAGCACACCGGACACGCGCCAAAAGGATTGTTGAAGGAAAAGCTTCTCGGCTCAATCTCATCAATGCTGATGCCACAATCAGGGCACGAAAAGCTCTGGCTGAAATTCATCTCCTCACCGTCAACTACATCCACCTTAAGGAGACCGTCAGAAAGCTTCATTACTGTCTCAATTGAGTCTGTAAGACGCTTCTCAATGCCTTCCTTTATGGCAATTCTGTCAACAACAATGTCAATGTTATGCTTTTTATTTTTGTCAAGCTTGATTTCATCGGACAGCTCATAGAGACTGCCGTCTATTATCACGCGGACGTAGCCGCTTTTTTTAGCCTGCTCAAGGAGCTTGACATGCTCTCCCTTGCGGCCGCGGACAACCGGGGCAAGAAGCTGGATTCTGGTTCTCTCCGGAAGCCTGATTAACTGGTCTACAATCTGGTCTACTGTCTGTCTGGCAATGACTTTACCGCAGCCGGGGCAGTGCGGAATACCTATTCTTGCGTATAAAAGTCTGAAATAATCGTAAATCTCCGTCACCGTGCCCACAGTTGAACGTGGGTTGCGGTTAGTTGACTTCTGGTCTATGGAAATAGCAGGTGACAACCCTTCAATGCTCTCCACATCCGGCTTTTCCATCTGGCCCAGGAACTGTCTTGCATAAGAGGACAGTGATTCCATATATCTTCTCTGACCCTCCGCATAAATTGTATCAAAGGCAAGGGATGACTTGCCGGAGCCTGAAAGTCCCGTAAGAACTACAAGCTCATTCCTTGGAATGTCTACGTCAATATTTTTTAAATTATGTTCATTAGCTCCACGAATCTTAATGAACTGTCTGTATTCTCCTTTTTCCATGTCTTCTCCCTATTCGCCTGCTCTTTTGTCTGTGCTTGGCAAATAAACTCTCTTAATATAGCTGAAGGTCTTCATCTCGCCTTTTTCGGCAAGCATTTTAAGAAGCTTCTCAATCTCCCTGCCGGTCTTAGGGTCAATTTCCCTCTTGGCCTTAGCCCTCTGGTAGTATGCAAGGGAATCCCCATCGGTATACTTGTCGCCGTTGTAAATCTTGCTTGCTGCCACCCTGTCGCAGAACATCTCTACAATATACTTGCGTGGCATAGGCACAGGCCCTACCTTCTTGGTATTAATGTTGTAGTCTGTCCAGTATTCAAAATGGTGCTTGTTGCGCCCCTTGTGATGAAGCCATGCGCTTGAATAGCCCTTTTTCTCCCGCTCTCCCTCATTAGGACTTCTTGTGCCCTGATAATACCTTGCTCCAACGGAAAACTCTGTCCACGAATACTTTGACAGGTCATGTAACAGTCCCTGCTTATATAAGCCCACCACAAAGCAATGCTTCATTA
>JBJENU010000273.1:0-6909 GCA_051880355.1 Lachnospiraceae bacterium
CGTATTGCAGTCTGTTGTCTGTGGTATGGGTGTCGGCTTAATATGCGGTTTTGTAGGTGCAGGCGGCGGAATGCTTATGCTGCTTGTTTTGGTAAGTATACTGGGCTATGAATTGAAAACAGCCGTTGGTACCAGCGTATTTATTATGACTTTTACAGCCTTTACCGGTGCTGTTTCCCATTTTGTAATCGGCGACGGTATCACTGATTATTCAATCCTTATTATGTGCATCATTTTTACCTTACTTGGTGCAATAATTACTTCTAAATTTGCCAACAAGACCTCTCCTAAGATTATGAACCAGGCTCTTGGATTTGGTCTTGCCGCTATGAGCATTGTAATGATTATAGTTAACTTTATTGTATAAAATCAAAATAAAGGCGAGTGTGAATTGTGTTTTCACACCCGCCTTTTTGTCTAGTCTATCTCCCTTATTCTACTTATTCAGTAACTTTCCTTTTTCTTGCTACAACAATACCAGCTGCGCCAATTGCTAACAGGAGTACATACAACGCAATCGGAGTTGTGTCGCCTGTTGGCTGAGCTGCCGGCACCGGAATTACAATTGTTGTTGTTGCCACACCATCGTTTGAAACAACCTGAACAGTGTGCTCGCCTGCACTTAATGTTGCCAGATATGCGGCTTTTAGTGTAACAACTGTAGAACCTTCTTTTACATCATAGCAGTCTGAACCAATTACTACTCCATCTACTTTGACACATACAAACATATTAAACGGAGCTGATGAAGTAACTACAAGATCCTTTCCTGCTTCAGCCTTTACGTTATCTCCTTCAAGGATATCATAATCGATTCCAAAGAAGTTATTGTTAACTAATTCCTCATTCCAGCTACCAAGGAATGCCTCAAATGTGATTGGTGTTGCACCGTTATCAAGAACAGGCTTATTAAGGAGCTGTGCCCATGTAACTCTTGATGCACTGTTGTCTTCACCTGACAACTCAGTTGTATTATATTCTGTCATGAACTTAGACTCACCACCAAGTGAACTGTTCCATCCGGCAGGATCAATGAGTGACTTGCCTTCATATCCAGGGAAGTCAGTTGTCTCAACAATTGTGTTGACGAATACTACTTCTGATGTGTTACCGGCCCATGGACGGCCAAAGAAGCCCGGTTTTGAACGATACTGTGAAGCTGTATCAACACCTGGTGTTGTTGATGTAACTCTGCACTCGTTCATTAAGTAGCCTCTGCCGCCAGCCTGCTGTGCTGCTGTGATGTAAGCTACGTCTGTACTTGCTTCGCTTGTGTTCAATACAAGGTTACACTTGTCAAACACAGCCTTCATACCACCGAAGATGTAGTCTGTACCACCAAGGATATCACACTTTTCAAATGCTGCTGTTGTATTAACTCCACCATATAATGTATCCTGTCTGCCGATGAACTTACAATTCTTGAATGCTGCCTTGTCGCCAACGATTGCCATTGCTGCAGCTCTTTCAACAAAAGACTTATTCTGAACTGATGTATCACCTACTGTTGTAGGACGAACACCCTTGCTGCCTGTCTCCCAGCAAACTACTGTATCTGCAGCTTCTTTTGCTGAAATGTACTGGTTAAATGAGTTTTCAAAAATAATTCCTTTTGCTTCAAATCCATCTGCATACACAACTACCGTTGCATTCCAGTATGAGTTGTTAGTTGTTCCTGAACCCGGATTAGTATGGCTTAAGTAGCCGTTAGCCTGGTTAACCTTTAACGCATCTGCATCATACAATGAGTCAGCACCCATACTGTAATAGTTGTAACCGTGTCCATAGTAAGATGTAATTCTTACTGCATTCTTGTCAATATCAACACCCTTATTGGTAAGCTGGAGGCTTGCTGCACTACCTGCTGCATTCACAAGGGATACATTAGAAACATTGATACGAAGCATCTCTTCATAGTTGCCCGGATCAATAACAATTTCAACTCTTTCGTTGTTTGGTCGGTCCATCTTGGAAACGTATGCAAGAGCATCGTTGATTGTCTTGAACTGCTTATCCTTACCAACAGTAATCTTGCTGCTGTACTCGATGGAAGGAGATACTGTAATTGATGTGAAGTATGTCTGACCTACACCATTGATTGTAACTCCATCTTCTTTTGCTACATAAACTGTTGTCTCAATTGTTGATGTACTTCCTGTATTGGTCTTAACACTTACTTCGCCGTCAATGTTAAAGTCTGAACAATAGCAGTACTGAACTGTAACAATATCACCCTTCTTTGCAGGAATCTTAACTGCACCTGCCGGGGTATTATTGCTGGCATTCTCACCACCTACAAGGAGATAAATCTTATTCTCTGCAATATTGCCTGTAAGACCGAGTCCTAAGTAGTACTTAGCATCGCCAATTGTTTCAATACCAGGTGCACCATTGTACTGTGCAAAATTCCAAGATGTGAGTGGCTCGAATGGAACTTCAACTGTTGTTGCTGCACCGTTAACCTTAGCATCTGCTGTCTTTTTCTGTGCGTATGGTTCTACGGCTGTTCCTGTAACTACAATTGAGTACTGTCCGTCTCTTAACTGAACCTTTTCGCCAGCCTTGAATGTATATACATATCCGGCTTCATTGATATTAGTAAATGTGATAATTGCAGAAGCTTTTGCAGCATCTGAAATATCTACATAGTTCACTGTTACATCATATACAGGCTTTGCAGTAAATGCAATATCCTGTGAACCATCCTCTGACTTCTGGATTGTTGTGATGTCAGAAAGATAGTAATCATTGATACCTTCTGCAACGATGTCATACTTAACACCTTTCTCAAGGTTAACTGTGATTGCACCGTCTGCTGCCAATTCAAATGTCGGAACATAGATTGCTTCATCATTCTTAAAGCTTAACTCCAGCTTGGCAATTGCTTCTGATGTAAGGCCTGTAAGCTTACCTGTTATTTTAACAAGATCTACTGCCTTAATACCGATATTAAATGTCTTGTTGCCTTCGTCCTTGGCAATTACAAATTCCTGAGATGTTTCGATAACGTATCCGTTGGCATTAACAAGACTTACCTTGTAGTTGTAGCCTTCGTACAAATCAACTGCATAGCTACCGTCAACTACTTCGCTTTCAACTACTGTGCCGTTTTCAACACATTTGAATGCAAGCTTATAATCACTGATTCCTTCTGCCTTGGTTGTATCAACTGAACCGCTTACTACAACAGGCTGTGCATGTTCTCTCAAAGCTCTGTAAAGAACTAACTTTTCATTAGTTGAGTAAATCTTGTACTCACCAAATTCTGTTGCGTAGAATGTAAGCTTAACGCCTGAAGCATTACTGTCACCCTTCTGGATTACACCTGATGGCGATTCAAAGTAAATTGTTGATGCACCGCCGTTAGAACCTGTATAAAGTGTAATCTTGTCATTTGGATAACACTTAAGGCCGATGTACTGTGTCGGAGATGCATTGTTAGCATACACATAACCGGTCATTGTTGCACCGTCAATTGTAACAGGATTCTTATCATCATATCTTGTAATACTGGTATTTGATGAACGGATTCTGTTGTTAGTTCTTCCGCCGCAACGGAATACCAATTCTCTCAAATCAAAGCTTCCGATTGTGTTGCCCTTTGAACCAACCTCTACAGTAGAAGGATAGATTCCATTAAGTTCGCTCAATGTAATCATATTATTGTACTTGGTAGTATCAAATTCTTCACAACCAAAATCCCATATATCAATCTTGCCGTTTCCAACAAGCTCAGGCTTCTCTGTAGGAGCCGGATTGTTAGACACGCTCAGACCGTGCAGGTAATATTCAGCACCTTCTTCGCCATTTACCGTAAATGTAAGTGTTGTTGCAACACCTGTATAGTGGAATGAAACTGTTGTAAGACCATCATTCCTGCCATCTGTGATAACAAATGACTTTTCAGCAAGCTTACCCTTCTTGCAGGTACCATTAATAGAACCTGTGTTGGTGCCATACTGGCAAAGGTGGAATGTAACTGTTGCATCTCCTGCAACTGCAACATCAAACTTATCACCCTTTAAAACAGCAAGACCATGCTGTGTATCATGGGTGTACATTGTACCTGCACTTGTAAGTGTAAGGAAACCGTCCTTAGACTTAACAGAACCATTTAACTGATTAGCAGCGTCATAGCTTACTGCAAGGACAGAGCCATCAGAAAAGTTGTAATCATAGAATGAATCAAACGGAACGCCGTTATCGTCCGGCTTCTCGGTAAGAATTGCTTCTAACTTAATCTCCGGAATGTAAGCTCCGCCAACCACATTAAGTGTAAGTGTTGTAGCTGCTTCACTATCGTATGTAAATACTAAAGCACTTCCATCATTGTGGTAACAGCCCTTCTTGCCGTCAATAGTCTCACTGTAAGAACCACCCGGATTAGAAAGTGTCATCTGTGTACCATTGCTGTATAAACAGTCGCCAACGATAACCTTGGTAGGTCCTGCGACTGCAAGACTTATTACCTCACCGGCAACGAACTGAACACCGTGATCACCATCATTATAACGATAAGACTTCTCAGTTACACTGAGGCCTCCGTATGTAACTGCAGGTGAGCTTCCTGCATCTGCGCTGTCAAGAATACTCTTATCCCTGAAGTTATATGTCTTATCAAGAGCAACTACCTCAATTGACGGAACATATGCCGTATTAGTAAATTCAAGAACAAGTGTTGTCGCCTCATGTTCCGGATATGTAAAAGTAATTGCACTTCCGTCATTGTGATAACAGCCAGCCTTGGCATCCTTAGTCTCAACATAAGAACCATCTGCATCCTTAAGTGTCAGCTGGGTACTGTTACTGTATAAACAGTCGCCAACAATAATCTTAGCAGCACCTGCCACCTTAATCTCAATGGAGTTGCCATCCTTAAATGCTACACCATGCTTGTCACCATTGTACTGATATGCATTCTTAGTTCCTACCTTAACAGTAAGATTACCCTTGGTCACATCAGACTTGCCGTCTGTATCTGTCGGGATAACTGAGCCATCTCTGAAATCATAGAAAGCATCGCCATCATCTGCTATAACAGTGCCGCTCTTACCTGCACCATAAGCATCCACAGAGAAAATGTTACTAAGCAACGCACTGCCAAAAATAGTGGTTGCCGTTAACACAGTTGCTGCACACGAAGCAACAACTCTTTTTAATGTTACCTTTCTCATAAAAATCTCCTTTCATGATTATTTATAAATTATCATAAACTAAATTTATCACAAAATGAAAGAAATCACTACCAAAAAAGCACATATCTTTTACAATATTACATATTATTTTAGATTGAGTTTTCCAAAAAAACCTTAATTTTCTTGCAAAGTTCCATATTTTTTGGTAATATATTTTTATACTAATCAACATGGCAACCGGGAGGCAGAAAATGTTTAAGAATGCGCGTTTTATCATCAATCACACCATACACCCATATAACCACAAGATGCCAACTCCACACTATCATGAGTACTTCGAATTGCTATATATAATTAAAGGTAATTGTGACATAATCATCAATAATAATATGTATTCAGTAAAATCAGGTACCATAGCCTTCATACCTGCCAACGTACTCCACAAAACCAGCTATTACGGTGATATACGTCCGGAGCGAATCTATATTGAGTTTGTCAAGGAATATGTAAGTGACCTTATTGATACATATAAGGACCACTTTTTCTTTTCAGGTGGCAAAATAGTTTCCATACCGCTGGACATGAGAGACGAGATAACCAATGACATGATGACTATGCTTAATGAATACAATTCTGACAATTTCATGAAAGAAAGTATGCTTAAGTCACTGTTCCAGATTTTTATGATAAAGTTAATGCGCTATGAGCAGGAATTTAAAATATACGAAGTAACAGACTTAGTTCCTGCACCTGAGCTGACCATACAACGTGTTATTGACTACATCATCAACCATTTTACCGAGAACATAACCTTAGATGAGCTGGCAGACATTGCCCACCTCAATGCCTCATACCTTTCCAAGAAGTTCAAGGACATCAACGGTGTAGGTTTTAAGGAGTACATCAATATGTTGCGCGTACAGTATGCCAAGGAACTGCTTGTAAACACGGATTTGAGTATTCTTGAAATTGCCTTCAAATGTGGCTACGACAGCAGTAACTACTTTGGAGATGTGTTTAAAAGACTTGCCAAAGTTTCACCTTCACAATACAGAACAGGCTATAAATAAACTATATTTACAGCCTGTTATCAGTTCGTTCAGAACATAACCTGTATAGTTGTTCCAACTCCCGGTGCACTGTCAAGAATAATCTTGCCGTCGTGAAGCTCAACTATGTGCTTTACAATGGCAAGGCCAAGACCGGTGCCGCCGGTTGCTTTTGACCTGCTCTTGTCCACACGGTAAAATCTCTCAAAAACTCTTTCCTGCTCCGATGCAGGAATTCCTATTCCGTTATCCTTTACCACAAGTGTAGGTCTGTCCCTGTTGATAATGCTTACGGATACGGTACCGCCTGGATTATTGTACCGTATTGCATTCTGCACAAGATTTTCCGTAAGCTCCTTAATCATTTCCCTGTTGCCGCGGATAGTACAGTGTTCGCCTGAAAAGTTAAGGCTGATACCTCTTTTATCAGCACTGATTGCAAGATTCTCCATGCAATCATTTACCACGCCGTACAAATCCAGTTCACAGAAATCAGGTGCCTTTCCGCTTCTGTCAAGCTCTGACAGCTTTCTTATATATTCATCTGCGCTTTCCCTGTAAATAGCACAGTTTGCCTCGTCCGCTCTGCACACTGCCTCTGCAATTTGGTTTACAATTTTAACTGCGTTTTTCGGCGACGTCCAAATATGCTCGTCTTTTTCTGTTTCGTGTCCCTCATGGTCTTCGTGGTCCTCATGCGCCCAAAAATGCCCTTTTAATATACC
>JBJENU010000274.1:0-6909 GCA_051880355.1 Lachnospiraceae bacterium
TGGGCAACAGGGCGGCAGATAATACTATGAGTATTTTTGAATGTGTGGGCCTTGCTGTTTATATTCACGGACTTTGCGGCGATGGTGCGGCGAAAAAGAAGGGCCGTTACGGAATGATTGCCACTGATATGATTAAATGCATATCAGATATAAGATAATATCGGAGATAGGTTCGTTATGGATTGTTTTAGAAGAGTTTGCGCAGAAATAGATTTGGATGCAATTAAAAGAAATATAGATATGCTTATGATGTGTACCAAAGAGGGAACTAAAGCCATGGCAGTTGTGAAAGCTGATGCTTACGGCCACGGTGACCTTGAGGTAATCAGGGCGATTGACGAAAAAATAGATGCCTATGCTGTTGCCACAGCCCATGAGGCAGTAAGACTTAAGGAAGCCGGCGTAAATAAGCCTGTTCTGGTTCTGGGTGTAGTATTCCCGGAGGAATACGGTGTACTAATTGAACATGGCGTAGCAATGACTGTATTCAGTACTCAGGCTGCAGAAGCCATGGCTTATGCTGCCAGAGAGAAAAATAAAAAAGCAATCTGCCACATTGCGGTTGATACAGGTATGAGAAGAATAGGACTTCTGCCTGATGAAAATGGTTTTAATACGGCCATATCCATATGCAATAATGAGTGGATTGACTGTCAGGGAATTTTTACACATTTTGCCACCGCTGATGAGATGGATAAAACCAAGGCAAACAGGCAGTTTGAGGAGTTTGAAGGATTTGTGTCAAGACTGAAAAATTCAGGTGTTGATTTTTTGTATGTGCATTGCTCTAACAGTGCCGCTGTTATAGATATGCCATGGACTGACTGCGACATGGTAAGGCTGGGAATATCCCTTTATGGTCTGTATCCGTCACAGGATGTGAATAAGAGAAGAACAATGCTTTTTCCGGCACTGGAGTTAAAGAGCCACATTACAATGGTCAAGGATATTAAAAAAGGTGATGCGGTAAGCTACGGTGCAACTTTTGTGGCACCAAAGGATATGAGAATTGCAACCGTTCCTGTAGGCTACGGCGACGGATACCCAAGAACTCTGTCTAACAAAGGATATGTTCTTATTCATGGTAAAAAGGCAGAAATTTGCGGAAGAGTCTGTATGGACCAGTTTATGGTGGACGTAAGCCATATTCCTGAGGCAGGGCTGTATGATGAGGTTACTCTCATAGGAAAAGATGGTGAAGACTGCATAACAGCAGATGAACTGGCAGAGATGACGGATACAATCAGTTACGAAATTTTGTGTAACCTTGGAAAAAGAATTCCAAGAAGATTTCACCTTAATGGTGAAGTGATTGCAACAAGGGACTATTTTGATTAAAAGTAACAAAAATTGAATACACACCCTATAGCTGGAAATAATCTAGGAAAAGCTTAAAAAATGGAGTGTGATAAAATTGATAATCAAAAGAGGGGATATATTTTATGCGGACTTACGCCCTGTAATCGGTTCGGAACAGGGCGGAATAAGACCGGTTCTCATAATTCAGAATGATTTGGGAAACAGACATTCTCCTACAGTTATATGTGCGGCAATTACATCACAGATGCACAAATCAAAATTGCCTACACATGTGGAGATAGACTCAAGTCATTGTGAGCTTGTCAAGGATTCTGTAATTCTTCTTGAACAGTTAAGGACAATCGATAAAAAAAGACTCAAGGACAAAGTATGCCATCTGGACAATGATATTATCAGCAAAGTTAACCACGCCCTGCTGATAAGTTTACAGATGGAAAATCAGATAAAAAATTGACTATTTTTTACATCTATGGTATAATTAGTTGTAAAATTTTTTAAATTTAAGGAAGGATAAATATATGAGCGATGCATATCCCGCCATTGGCTTAGGGATTTTTGTGATTTTTGTTGTGATAAGCGCTGTGATGTATGGTTTTGCAGGTGTTATTGGAAGCATTACGGACAGTGACATTGAGGAAAAGGTACAGGATGGCAATAAGCGTGCAATAAGAATCCGTAAGCTTATTGACAGCTATGGCAATTTAACTAACTTTGTGAATGTTACAGCCATCATTATGAATATGGTTGCAGGCGGTTTCATTTTTATTGAAATTGACCGGGCATTTAAGAAGCTTTCCGGAGTTACAACGGGAATAGAAGCATTTTTTGTGTCATTTGCAGTTGCAGGTGTAATGTTTACCCTGCTGGCGGTTTTTGGAATTATAGTTCCTCGTAAGATATTCTGCATGAACAGTGAAAAATGGGCTTTTAAGCTGGTTAATTTTGTTACTTTTCTTATGGTATTAATGACACCGGTTACCTTTATGGTTACGAAGATTAGTAATGGAATTGTTCGTATATTTGGAATAGATCCTAACAGTGATGAGGAGAATGTTACTGAAGAAGGCATAATTGATATGGTCAATGAAGGCCAGGAGCAGGGCGTTCTGCTTGCCAGCGAGGCTGAGATGATTACCAATATTGTTGAATTTGGTGACAAGGAAGCTAAGGATATTATGACACACCGCAAGAGCATTGAGGCTTTGGATGGGCATATGTCCATCAATCAGGTGTTTGAGGCATTGCTGGATTCTAATTTTTCAAGATATCCGGTTTATGACAGTGACCTTGATGATATGGTGGGTATTCTTCATTTTAAGGATCTGGTTAAGGCATACAGTGATGGATTTAAGCGGAATTATTCCCTGATTGAGCTTAAGGATGAGATACTTTTCCCGGCTGAGTGTATACCTGAGACTAAGAATATAGATGCCTTGTTTAAGTTTATGCAGGCAGCTAAGCTACATATGGCCATTGTGGTGGATGAGTATGGACAGACCTCCGGAATTGTGACCATGGAAGACATTCTTGAGGAGATTGTGGGCAATATTGCCGATGAACATGATGAGGAAGAAGAGTCTATCCATCAAAATTCCAATGGTACATATGAGATAGAAGGACTGGCACTTCTTGAAGATATTGAAGAAATGCTGGGAATTAAGTTTGATAACGATGATGTTGAGACACTTAACGGATTTCTGACACACAGACATGGTCTGTTACCACAGGACGGAGAGCAGTTTTATGTGGACTACGAAGGATACAGATTCAAGGTGGTTGAGGTGGCTGACAAGTTAATTAAGAAAGTTATTGTCACGGCTCTGCCTAAGCAGGAAGTGGCACAAGGAGGACAAGATGAGTAATTATAAAGCAGAGACAAAATGTATTCAGAGCGGCTGGCAGCCTAAGAAGGGAGAACCGAGAGTTCTGCCTATTATTCAGAGTACAACATTTAAGTATGATACAAGTGCACAGATGGGAGCACTATTTGATTTGGAGGAGAGCGGATATTTTTATACAAGACTCCAGAATCCGACTAATGACCTGGTTGCAAGTAAAATCTGTGACTTGGAGGGCGGTGTTGCCGCAATGCTTCTTTCGTCAGGTCAGGCTGCTAATTACTATGCAGTATTTAATATCTGTGAGGCAGGAGACCATGTTGTAAGTTCTTCGGCAATTTACGGAGGTACATACAATCTTTTAAGTGTTACAATGAAGAAAATGGGTATTGAGTGTACCTTTATTGACCCTGACTCTACAGAAGAAGAGATTCAGGCTGCCATCAGACCTAATACCAAGCTTATTTTTGGTGAGACAATTGCTAATCCTGCAGTTGTAGTACTTGATATCGAGAAATTTGCAAGAGTTGCCCACAACAATGGTATTCCGCTTGTGGTTGACAACACCTTTGCAACACCGATTAACTGCAGGCCTTTTGAGTTCGGTGCTGATATTGTAACTCATTCAACAACTAAATATATGGACGGACATGCAGTGGCCCTTGGCGGTGCCATTGTGGACAGCGGCAATTTTGACTGGGACAGATATGCTGACAAGTTCCCCGGCCTTACACAGCCTGATGAGTCTTACCATGGTGTTACCTATACTAAGAAATTTGGTAAGCAGGCTTACATCACCAAAGCAACAGTGCAGCTTATGAGAGATTTGGGCTCAATGCAGTCTCCGCAGAATGCATTTCTGCTTAATCTGGGACTTGAAACTCTGGCACTTCGTATGGAACGTCACTGCGCCAATGCGTTAAAGGTTGCCCAGTGGCTTCAGAATAATGAGAAGGTTGCGTGGGTTGACTATCCTGACCTTCCGGGTAACAAATATTATGAAAAAGCTAAAAAATATATGCCGAATGGTACCTGTGGTGTTCTGGCTTTTGGCATTAAGGGCGGAAGAGAAGCTTCGGTTGAATTTATGGACAAGTTAAAAATGATTGCCATAGTGACTCATGTTGCTGATGCAAGAACTTCAGTGCTTCATCCGGCAAGCCACACACACAGGCAGATGACAGAGGAACAGCTTGTTGAGGCAGGTGTACGTCCGGACCTTATCAGACTTTCTGTTGGCATTGAGAATGTGGATGATATTATTGCTGATCTTGAACAGGCAATGGCTGAAATTTAGTATTGATAAATTAAGGGTTGTATAGTATAATAGTACTAAAGTACCAAGAAGGATTGCTTATTGGGAGTTGCGACAGGAGATGAATTTATGGGCGTTTTACTGAATAAAGAGTATGTACAGGATTCTTTGGTGTGTGCCAGGGCTACACTTAACCATGATCTTACAGTTGCCATAGCAGAAGAGACATTTTATGCATTTGTGGGAAAAAATGCAGGATTTGCCATGGACAGCTACATATACGAAGAGGATGTTGAAGAGTTTAGGCGTGTATTTGCTGAACGTGACAGGGAACCTATTTATATCAGAGTCCGCAGGGGCGACGGTAAGTGGAGATTCTGTCAGTTTATGCTCATTGATGATGAGGTTAAGCTCAATGGAGAGAATTTTTACGAAATTGAGTTAAGGGATATGATTGCTGTTAATTTTCTCTTTGGATATATGGACGAGAAGCTTAATAAGTACCGCAATTTCCTTAATCTCATAAGAGAGCGTTTTTTTGAATATAATATTGAGACCAATATGTTCAAGATATACTTCTATCGTGATAACCGTGCAGAACTGTTTGAATTTGACGATTTGGATGAGTGGAAGGCAAGACTTATAAGAACAGGGCAGGTTGACAAGGACAATCAGCCGGCACTGGAGCAGTTCTGTGCCAGCCTTAAGGGCGGTCTTGACAATATTCAGCTTCAGTTCGTAACAAGCCTGCTTCGTAAAGGCGAGCGTCCGGATACTGTTAATTTCAGGGGACAGTCAATTTATCTTAACGGCAAAAAAACTATGGTGGTGGGACTTATTGACGTGGTTAATCTTAAATCCGTGAATAAGGATTATTATTTTTCTGCCACTGATGTCAATAAGGATTCTGCTACAGGGCTTATGAATAAGAAGGCTATGGCAGAGTTTGCCATGAACAGAATCAGTTACTACAATGCTAATTATATTGATGACCTTTCCAAGGTTATGTATATGATAATTATTGACATTGATTATTTTAAAAATGTTAATGATACATATGGACATATGTTTGGAGATGAGGTTATCCAGAAGTTTGCGTCAACAATTAAGTACGTGGTTGGAGACCGGGGTATGGTCGGCCGTATTGGCGGTGACGAGTTCTTTATTCTTCTGGAAGGAGCTAAAAGCAAAGAAGAATTGAGGCTTATTCTCAAGACTATACGCAAGAAGATGTTTTTTGCGTTTCCTAATATGTCACCAAGTTATGTGTTCACCTGTTCTATTGGCGTTTCGGAGTACCGTCAGGATGCAACTGATTATGATACTCTTTTCAGAATTGCCGACAAGGCGTTGTATATTGCCAAGGATAAGGGCAGGGACAGGTTTATTATATATGATGCTGCAATGCACGGACCTCTTGAAGAGATGGGAGATGGCGATGAACAGCGACTTGCAATGAATATGGCTAACACGGTAAGGGCTTTTGATAAGATTAAGATGTCAACGCGAATTTTTGATATGCTGCAGGAGAAAAAGTCCAACTGCATTTCGGACTGCCTTGACGAGCTTATAGAATGTCTTAATATTCACGGTATTTCAATTTATACCGGTGATGATATGAACTGTGTAATTTCCAGAGGCGTATATCCTAAGCCGATTACTAACGCCAAGTTTTTGTTGGATGAGAATTATTATAAGAAATTCAATGAATTGGGCGTAAATGTAGTTAATAACATTGAAGCTTTGTCAGTGGAATATCCTAAGACATACAAGATATTGACCGATGGTATGATTTGTTCCACCCTACAGTTTATTATTGGCAGCAAGGATGATATAAAGGGACTGATAACAATGGATATTATGGGCACTGTTAAGCGCAAGTGGAGTGATAATGATGTTTCACTCCTCTACATAATTGCAGACAGAATCGGAAAAGAAATCATAAGCTCAGGAAGATAAGAATATATTATATGGCGTTGCCTGGCATATTGTTTTTTAGTATTATATTGACAAACAGCAGTGAAGTTGTTAAAATATTCAGAGTGGCGTGAAAGAACGCCGGTAGTATACGAAAACGGAGGAAATATTATGAGACAGGCAGTATTTTCGATTTTGGTAGAAAACTCAGCAGGTGTACTTAGCCGTGTCGCAGGTCTGTTCAGCCGTAGAGGATATAATATTGACAGCCTTACAGTAGGTGTTACACAGGATCCTAAGTATTCACGCATGACTGTTGCAGTCACAGGTGATGACGAGGTTCTTGAGCAGATACAGAAGCAGCTTAACAAATTAATTGATGTGGTTGAGATAGTTGAATTGCCGTCTGACGCTTCAGTTTGCAGGGAACTTATTTTGATTAAGGTAATGTCAACTGTTGCACAGAGACAGGAGATTATTGCTATTGCAGACGTATTCAGAGCCAAGATTGTTGATGTATGCACAGATTCAATTATTATTGAACTTACAGGTAACCAGTCTAAACTTAATGCATTTGTT
>JBJENU010000275.1:0-6891 GCA_051880355.1 Lachnospiraceae bacterium
TCCCTTGCCCTTGGAATTGACAGGTATAAGGAGATTATTGTAGATAAGCTGAAAATGGTTCTTGCTGAAAACAAAATGGATATACGGGGCGTTTATGAGCGCTCAGATGCCAAGGTTAGAACACAGGAAGGTATGGATAGAATCAAAGGCTTTATTGGGCCGGAATTTGATACCAAGGTTCAGATTGTGGAAAATGGCGTAAAATATTACGTTGATGTTATGGACGGTCAGAAGACAGGCTTCTTTCTGGACCAGAAGTACAACAGGGCAGCAATTAAGCCTATGTGCAGGGATGCGCAGGTGCTTGACTGCTTTACACACACAGGCTCATTTGCCCTGAATGCTGCCATGGGCGGCGCAAAGCATGTAATCGGTGTTGATGCATCAGAGCTGGGCGTGGCACAGGCCAGAGAGAATGCCCTGCTTAACGGCGTGTCTGACAGAGTTGAATTTATATGCGAGGATGTATTTGAACTGCTTCCGCGGTTTGAGAAGGAGGGCAGAAGGTTTGATGTTGTAATCCTTGACCCGCCTGCATTTACAAAGTCCAGAAGCTCAATTAAGAATGCCACTAAGGGCTATCGTGAAATTAATATGCGTGGTATGAAGCTTGTAAGAGACGGAGGCTTTCTTGCCACATGCTCATGCTCACATTTTATGGACCCTGAGACCTTTAAAAGGACAATTGCCGAGGCTGCAAGAAGTGTCCACAAGCGTTTAAGACAGGTTGAATTCAGGACCCAGTCACCGGACCATCCGTTTTTGTGGGCAGCTGATGAATCATTATATTTAAAGTTTATTATTTTCCAGGTGTGTGATGAAATATAGTAATTATGATGTTTCTGTTTTTTACAGGAATGTGTTAAGACTTATGCTGCCTCTGGCAGCGCAGAATTTAATTAATGTGGGCGTCACGGCAACAGATGTTCTTATGCTTGGTGCCGTAGGTGAAAAAGTTCTTGCCGGCGCTTCGCTTGGCGGGCAGGTCCAGTTTATTATGACACTTATTTTCTTTGGATTAAGTTCCGGTGCTTCAGTGCTCATAGCACAGTACTGGGGCAAGAAGGATGTGGCTTCCATAGAAAAAATTATGGGAATTTCCATGAAAATTTCCCTTGCAGTTGCCTTTGGCTTTACGGCTGTGACTTTTGCCTTTCCTGATGTGATTATGCACCTTATGACAAGTGATGAAGAGGTTGTGGCTCAGGGAGTGATTTATTTAAGGACGGTATGTTTTTCTTATATTCTTATGGCATTTACCACAGCTTATCTTAATACATTAAGGAGTATTGAGAGAGTTACAATTTCGGTGTATGTATATCTTACATCACTGATTGTGAATATAGTTCTTAATTATATTTTTATTTTTGGCAATTTTGGAATGCCGGCGCTGGGAGTACAGGGTGCGGCAGTTGGTACGCTGAGTGCCAGAATTGTTGAGATTTTAATGGTGCTTGTCTATGACAGAAGGTTTAATGTTATATTTAAGTTCAAGCTTTCTTTTTTAAAAACAGCTAACAAATTGCTGACCGGGGATTATATACATTTTTCAATTCCTGTTGTTATTAATGAGCTTATGTGGGGAAGCGGAGTTGCTGTTGTCACGGCAATTCTGGGACATATGGGAAGCTCCGTGACTGCTGCTAATTCTGTGGCACAGGTGGTAAGACAGCTTGCCATGGTGCTTGCCCTTGGCATTGCCAATGCTACAGCTATTATGCTTGGCAAGGTTATTGGTGAGGGCAGGATTGAGCTTGCAAGAGACTATGGTGAGAGATTCAGGAAGCTTAGCATTTTTGTGGGGCTTATAGGTGCTGTAATTGTTGTAATTTCAAGATTTATCATACTTGCAACAATGAATTTTACTGATGAGACCAAGGGCTACGTGTCAATGATGATGTTTGTGCTGATGTATTTTGTAATATGTCAGGCATATAATACAACAATTATTGTGGGTGTCCTGCGGGCAGGCGGCGATACAAAAGCAGGACTGTTTATAGATGTTGGAACACTGTGGATGTTTTCAATTGTGTTTGGTGCAATTGCCGCATTTGTGCTGAAGGCAAGCGTTACTGTTGTTTATATGATTTTGCTCAGTGATGAGATATTAAAGATTCCTTTTTCAACGTGGCGCTATAGGAAAAGGATATGGCTTAAGGATGTAACAAGAGATTCCAAGGAGTTGGCATGAGTACTGTAAAAAATATTAAAATTGCTTATATTGGCGGCGGTTCAAAAATGTGGGCCAGGGTATTTATGAATGACCTGGCTGTGGCTGATAATCTTGGCGGAGAGATTGGGCTCTACGATATTGACCGTGAGTCAGCCATTCGCAACCGGAAAATCGGAGAGAGGATTAATGAACATCCGGCAACTGTATCAAAATTTAATTATGTTGTATATGATGATGCTGACAGTGCCCTTAAAGGCGCAGATTTTGTTGTGATGTCAATACTGCCGGGAACCTTTGAGGAAATGCGCAGCGACGTCCATACACCTGAAAAATATGGCATATACCAGAGCGTGGGGGATACGGCAGGCCCGGGAGGCGTTCTTCGCGCCATGAGAACTGTGCCTATATATCAGGAATACGCAAAAAAGATTAAGAAATTGTGTCCTGATGCGTGGGTAATTAATTTTACCAATCCCATGAGCATCTGTGTTAAGGCATTGTATGACACTTTCCCTGAGATAAAGGCCTTTGGCTGCTGCCACGAGGTTTTTCATACCCAGGATTTTCTTGGCTGGGTTGTGAGTAAGGAGCTTGGACTTGAAAAGCCTGACAGACATGAGATTATCACTGATGTGTCGGGTATTAACCATTTTACGTGGATAACTAAGGCGGGGTACAGGGATATTGATATTATGAAGCTTCTGCCTTCGTTCATTGAGAAGTATTACGAAGAGGGCTTCTATGAGCACGGCGACAAAGACCAGTATAAGACCGATACATTTGCCTATGCCAATCGCGTTAAAATGGATATGTATCTGAATTTTGGTGCACTGGGTGCAGCAGGTGACAGGCATCTGGCAGAGTTTATGAATAACAAATGGTATCTTGAGAATCCTGAAACAGTGGATTACTGGAAATTTGGACTTACAACGGTTGATTTCAGAATTAAGCAGATGAATGAGCGGATTGAGGAGACCATTGCCCTGGCTGAAGGCAGAATTCCTGTGGATGTTAAAAAATCAGACGAAGAGGCAGTTGAACTTATGAAGGCAATTCTTGGAATGGGAAATGTAATCTCCAATGTTAATCTGCCTAACTGCGGTCAGATGGCGGATATGCCCCTTGGTGCCATTGTGGAAACCAATGCTATTTTTTCAAGTGACAGTGTAAAACCGGTAAGCGCCTCACCGCTTCCTCTTGGAGCAAAAAATCTTGTGCTTCGTGGGCTTTACAATATTGAAAATTGTTACCTGGGCATTAAAAACAGGGACTACAACCAGATTTTTGAGTCCTTCCTTAACCAGCCCCTTTGCTCTAATCTTAGCATTGGTGACGCAAGGAGGCTGTTTAATGAGATGGTTAAAAACACAAGAAAATATCTGTGGTAGTGGTGTTACTTTATGTCAATCTGACTAATTCCATAAATCTGTCCTACGGAAGGAACCCTGTATAATGTTGAGTCATTGTAGTATGTAAAAAATGTGTACTGGCTTGTGCAGTGTACGCCACCGATGGCACCCTTGGCAACCAGCTCTGTATCTGAACCGTCGAAATTGCAGCGGTAAAGTCCGGCATCATTGCCCTCGGTTATGTAGTAAACCTTGGAGCCGATTATATTATAATTGATGCATCGCTTGTCACTTACAAGCTCCAGAGTGCCGTTACTCAGAGAATAGCGTTTGAGGCTGTACTTGTCACTTAAGTCTATGTAAAAAATACTGTTGTCCTGAATAACAGGAAGATAGGAGTTGGCATAGTAATATATACTGGTTGCAACGCCTGTATTGCTAAGCTTAAGAATATTGTGGTCACCCTCAACATTTGATACATAAACATTGCCGTTATAAGCGCATGTAGGATTGAAGTAAAGTGAAGAAAACTTAGTGTTTTCCTTGCCGTCAATTTTCATCTTGTACAGGCATGAATCGTTGACTCCGTCATAGTGCTGGTAGTAGAGATAGTTGCCACACAGAACCATGGAACCGGTAAGCTTATCATAGAGAACCTTGGTTTTGCCACCTTTCATGTCAGTGCGGTACACGCCGAATAAATGACCGCGGAATAAAACAGCAAGGTCTGTCGTTTCATAATTGTTTTTTACATAGTAGAGGTGATTGCCGTCGGTGTTAATAAAAGCAACACAGTCAGTGTTAAGACGCTCCGGCTCGGTGCAGTCTGAATTCATACGATAGAGCCTGTTGCTGTCTGACGGGTTGGCAAAATAGATTTTGCCCTCATACTCGCAGAAAAGGCCGCCGTTATTCAGATTGCCGGCGGTATTGCCTGCCACAGTGTCTGCATTGTATATGAATTTGTCGTTGATGGAGCTGATAACAATAATAGCTATAACAGCCATAACTGCAATAATCCCTGTAGTTATTATAATAAGCTTTTTTTTCTTCATAATGGAAGACCTCCATTTTCTTTATAGAGATATGATACCAGAAAATGAGTTGTATTAAAAGAAAAATATTTTATATTTTGGATTTATGTGGTATACTAAATTTTACCAGAATGTATTATTACATAGAAAGAGGATAATTATGCTTGATTTGTTGGAGATAAGAAAGCAGATAGATGATATTGATCATCAGCTTGTTGAGTTATATGAAAAGAGAATGAAGCTGTGCGGTGATGTTGCACAGTACAAGATTGAGACCGGAAAGAAGGTTCTTGATACCAAGCGTGAGCAGGAAAAGCTTGAGGCACTGAGCAAGATTGTTGCCGATGAAAAGGATAAGCATGGGGTCAATGAGCTTTTTACACAGATTATGGCTATGAGCCGTAAGATGCAGTATAAGCTTCTTGAGGATGACGGTAAGACCTTGAGACTTCCGTATACGGCAATCGATGAGATTGACAAGGTTAACTGCAAGGTTGTGTATCAGGGAGTTGAAGGCGCTTACAGCCACATTGCCACAAGACAGTTTTTTGGAGAAAAGGTGAACTGTTATAATGTCGGTACATGGAAGGATGCAATGGAGGCTGTTAAAAACGGTGAGGCGGATTATGCCGTGCTTCCCATTGAGAACTCCACAGCCGGTGTGGTTGCAGCGGTTATGGACCTTTTACAGGAATATGATAATTACATAATAGCAGAGGTTCCGGTTAAGGTAGAGCATGCGCTCCTCGGCCTTGATGATACAGACCTTGACAAGGTTAATATGGTATATTCACATCCACAGGCACTTGCGCAGTGCAGTAAATTCCTTGAACAGCATTCTGACTGGCAGCAGATAAGCACCAATAATACAGCTTTAAGTGCCAAGAAGATTCTTGAGGAGCAGGACAATACCCATGTTGCAATTGCCTCAAAGGAAGCTGCCAAGATTTTTGGACTTAAGGTTTTGAAGGAACATCTTAACTATAACGATATGAATGTGACTAAGTTTGCGGTGATAAGTAAGGAACGCAAGTTTGTGAAGGGTGCCAGAAAGATGAGTATCTGTATGGAAATTACCCATGAGCCGGGTTCCTTGTACAATCTTCTCAGCCATATGATTTACAATGGTCTTAATATGACAAGGATTGAGTCAAGACCAATTGTGGGAAGAGAGTGGGAGTACCGTTTCTTCATTGATTTTGAAGGTAATATTGATGACGAAGGCGTTCTTAATGCACTGCATGGAATAGAGGAAGAGGCAAGTGCAATTAAGTTTTTAGGTAACTACTAGTGATTAATCATGGTCAAAGGGGTGGTATGAATGGATTTTTTGCAGCCTGAAAATTATATTAACAGGGAGTTAAGCTGGCTTGAATTTAATAAAAGAGTTTTGGGTGAAGCCAGGAATAAGAAGCTTCCCCTCTTTGAGAGGCTTAAATTTTTAAGCATTACCGCATCTAATCTTGATGAATTTGTAATGGTAAGAGTTGCCTCCCTTAAGGATATGGTTCACGCTGATTATGATAAGAAGGATATTGCCGGAATGACACCGACCCAGCAGCTTGATTTAATAAGTGTAAAGCACCACGAGTTTGTGGAACTGCAGTACCAGACCCTGAACCGTGCACTTATTCCGGGGCTTGCCAAGAATAATATTAATGTTATTACTGACCACAGGAAGCTTAATAAGAAGCAGGCTGAATTTGTGGATTCATATTTTATGAAAGAGGTTTATCCGGTTGTAACACCTATGGCGGTGGATTCTTCAAGACCTTTTCCGCTGATTCGCAATAAAAGTCTTAATATTGCTGCATTATTACAGAAACGTGACGGTGAAAAGGAGTATGAATTTGCTACGGTACAGGTGCCATCGGTTCTGGACAGAATTGTTGTAATTCCGTCTAAGACGGATACAACTGTAATTCTGCTTGAGGAGATTATTGAGCGGAATATTCATAAGCTGTTTCTCAATTATGATGTGCTCACCTCACATCCATACAGAATTATGCGTAATGCAGATATTGATATTGACGAGGAGGAAACCGATGATTTGCTGGCAGAGATGCAGCGCCAGCTAAAACGCCGCCAGTGGGGCCAGGCAATTAAGCTTGAGGTTGAAGAGGATATAGACAAGAGGCTCTTAAAGATTCTTAAAAAGAATTTGAAAATGGACGATTCAGACATATTTTATATACATGGACCACTGGACCTTACATTCCTTATGAAAATGTACGGAATGAAGGGATTTGATGAACTGAAAAAGGAAGCCTATAAACCTATGGCGTCAGTTAATCTGACAAATGAAGAGAGTATTTTCAAACAAATCAGGAGGGGT
>JBJENU010000276.1:0-6876 GCA_051880355.1 Lachnospiraceae bacterium
CTTATTGGCTGTCTGTACTGCCATTTTTGCATAATCTTTAATATTGTGTCTGCTACCATTACTGTACTGTATACAATTAATTCCTGCCGACAGAAATGCTTTAGTTGCCATATCTACAGCTTTCTCATATGTACCACCAGTATTGGCATATACCTGAGCATTAAATATTATCTTACGGTATTGGTCATTAGCAAATCGCAGCATTGCATGTTCTGCTCTCTGCAAATCATTAGTTGTAGCATCAATAAGAGCATTAAGTTTCGCATCATTAAGTCTAAAAAATTGCACCTCCATTCCAGGTGCTACTTTCTTGGTACCAGTAAAACCTCTCTTAATTGCTCTTAATATCTTCTGTTCCTGTTCTGTTTCGCCGGCAGTCTTGGCAGCACTAATCATAGCATCAACCTGGGCATTAATATTACTGAATCTTCTGGTAAACTTAGAAACATTAGCTTTTTTATACATTTCCAGTGCCTCCAGCTGTTTAACCTGCCACTGTTCCCAGTTGTATCCTGCTGCCGTTTCTTCAGCTCTATGATGATCAATGTTACGCATCATTGATGCTATAAGTTCATCTTCTATTGCTTTGAAGGCTTTCTCGATATCGTAATCTGCCATTATTTATCACTCCACCATATTATCAGGGAAGTTAACCTTAGGTTCTTCCATTTCTACAATGCCCTGCTCTGCTTTTAATCGTGTAACCTCTTCATTTTTCCAATCAGCATCCCTTGTATCACCATACAACTCATCAACTGCTGCCTCAATGCTCATTATACCTTTTTCTTTAGCATTACCAACCGTTTCTACCTGTGATTCAAATGACGGATTGGCATATTCTCCAAACGGAATTTCAACCGGTGTATCTGTAATGGCATTTTTATTCAAGGTGTCATATGCCTTAAAATAACTATCTATTAATTTAGGAATCTTATCCTGAAGTTCAGCAACGATTTTATTCCGGCTATATAACGTGGTCTTTTCTTTTTCCCGCTGGGCTTCAGCATTGTCTAATTTTTTGGTATCAATACCGAGAGTGCTTGGACTGATTACGCCCTGCAGGCAGAGGTCCAATGCTGTAATATAACTTGCCACATAACTATCATGTGGAATTGATGGCTGCACTACCTCAATCTTGTTATGGGCATTCTCTGACATATCACCCTCAATCTGAATGAAGTTGTTGTCAAACGGATTAGGTTTCATCAATTCACCAGTTTTAGGGTTCCTTGGAATAAGATTCTGAGGAATATACTTACTGGCTCTGCCTTGTCTCACCGCATCCATCCACTGTGAGAATGTTTCATCCAATGAGTCGTAGGCATCATGCTTACCATCATAGATAGATTTACCTCTGTTCTTGAATCTTTTAGACTTGAAGAACATCAGCCTTGTAGCCATCATAAATGACTTATCAAAGGTTACCATTGGCTCTCGCCCTGCAAGAACAGGAATTGCTGACAATGGAACTTCCTTGTCATTGTCATATACCTTAGTTCTTACATATCCATATCCATAAGCCTCTTCAATAATGTATTGCTTTCCAGCATAATATATAGGTTCCTTGAACCTAATCTCCTTAACATTGCCATCAATTACTTCATATTCACACTGGTCGCCAGGAACAAATTCAATACTAGGGTACATACTCACACTAGTATCAATAGATATCTTAAAGGCACCATCACCAATTATAAGTGTATCGCCTACCGCTTCCTCGATGATGTCCTTAATATTGATTTTCTTAGTGATTTCATCCCATTCCAGCTGTCTGTCATTTCCTACATTAATTCCATTCATATCGGCCATTACAAGTGATGTAAGAACACTCTGAACATTACCCGGAATACCCGTGTGTCTCTTTACAATACCCTGCGATGGGGATGCAGCCCAGAAGTTATTTCTTGTGCTTACACTATTAAGTTGTTTGTATGTCTGTTCAAGCGCATCCTTATCGCCCCAGTTCCATACTCTGTTAATATATGAATTAGTTACCCAGTCAGTTATATCTGTAAGCTGCATATTAATTGGCTGAGAATCACTAATGTGTAGGAAATTACGAATCTTGTCTCGCACTTTGTCTAATAACCTCATCTTCTAATAACCTCATCTTTCTTCCTTCCTGTAGATTTTGTCCCGATATGGAATCCATCCATACTGTCCGGACTGAATCATATGATCATTGCCATCTTCCGGCGTGTTATCCTTATTATCCTGCCAGCTGTAGACTTCCATTTCCGCAATATAGTGTGGACATGTATCCACGACAAAAAAGCACGGTGTTTTTCCGTGCTCATCATCATACGACATCCAGTCGAGCTGCAGATTAATTCTGTCTATGTTCTTTATTTTTTTGTATGCATTATTGAATATATACATACATTCAGGATGATACCGTTTGTATTTTTCAAATTCCGATATAGTGGCCTGATCGGCGCTATCCACAAACGTATTTCTTGCCAATCCCCATTCCCTGCTGTTTCTGTTTAAAAAATCGACAAAATTAGTAACGGTATCGGACGGAGCTATTCTCTGACTGATGTCAGCGTTATTGTAGACTCTCTCATTCAAAACAATGCATTTTCCTCGATTAGTTATTCCCGCAAAGCTCATTGCTATAGTATCAGGGCTCTGGCTAGAATAGGCTGTGTCTAATCCTGCTGTGAATATCTCAAAATATTCCTGTTGGCTTGAGTTTTGGTAAATAAACGTTTTTGCCTGTTCAATCGTAATAACATGCCTTTTGCGTTCAAATAATCCAAATACAAGGCCTGTAGCCCTTCCTCGAACACCAATTATTTTATTCTTCCACAGTTTTGTTCCTTTTGGAACACTCAGCTTAATCTGCTGCAGTTTCTTTTCCGATAATGCTGCATTGTGATTAAAAGAAAAGAACCAGTAAGTCCATCCGGGCTTAGGTTCTTCCGTCAACATTCTTCTTATTTCAGCCGGTGTATCATTTTCGTATTGTGTAAGCGGCCTGCAGCAATTTATATATTCCTTGTATATTGTCAGATTAGGATCATCCGGATTAAGTGTCATCATCACATAATCTGCTCTCATGGTCGCCTCTCGGACAAATTCTATGTCAGCAGTATTGGCTTCGTCTATGTACAAGCATCCATATTGACCACCTAATGCCTTTTTCCATTTTTCCCTATTACCATAACCCATGACATATATAATCTTGTCTCCTGAGTTTGTCTGGAATCGTATGTGAGGAATTTTTTCATCCTTCGTACCATTTCCGTTGTACTCAACCAGATTTCCAAAATCATCTACTATACCTAGGTCTTTATTGATGAAGTTCTTTTCAGCAGTTCCTATATCTGCTGCTGCCACTATGTGATATTTCTTATATGACTGTGCCACCATCAGCATAAACTTGAATATTCCCACAGTAGTCTTGCCGGCTGCTGTGGTTCCTTCGAGTACTTCCATCGGTGCATTATGTCTTAGAAAGTCCTTATATTTGTCTGATAATATTAAGCATTCCTGACTCAATCATCACCACCACACATCTGACTGATAATCATATCAAGCTTACTCTTTTCATTCTCAATACCTGACACCTCAACCTTATCTTTAAACATTCCCAGATGTCTGCCTAACATCTCAAGCGCCCGTTCCTTGTCGTAGAGCTCAAGTTCTATGCCATACTTTCCGGGCTTGATTGATTTGATTGCTTTCTTAGCATATTCTGACATTTCTGCCGTAAGCTTATAATCAATGTCCTTAATCATTAACGGATTGCCGTTCTTATCGGTCAGCGGTATGGTCATTCCGTTCTTGTTGAAATACGCCTGTCTTTCGATTACATTGCCATAGTCAGTGTATTTGGCTAGGGCCAGTGCCGCAAGCTCTTTAATTACCATATCCTGTGTGATTTCAGTCCGTTCGGAACGTTCGTTCATTCGTTTTTGGATTTCTTCAGCAACCTTAACATTTCTTAACATTCTTGCTGCGCTGGCTGCTGCCACGTTAGGATTCTTCACCTTGCTGTAGGCCGCCATATATGCACGTGTCGCATTAAGGTCGATAAGGTATTCATCAACAAATATTTTCTGTTTTTCAGTCATGCGACACATCCTTTCTGTTTTTTAAATCAAAAAAGGAGACGTGCAAGCCCCTGCACATCTCCTTTGGTTTTGGAGGTACTAACGTCTTATGACGTTACCCATCATCTGACAGTATCATTTTAACACATAGCGACCGAACAAAACGAACAAGTTTTATTTTTTGTCCATTTTTTCCAAAAATCTTTTGTGGACCATCCGAATTCCGTCTGCTGTGTTGTCGCCGCCCACCTCTGCCGCCACTATATCCCATGGAAGACATGCTATGTCCCGCAGGAATATTATCTGTCTGATAAAGCTGTCATCTATGGTGTTAATATATGCCATAATGCGTGCTCTGGCAACTGCTGCCCTGTGCTGTGCATCACTGATAAGCTTCTCGTATTCGGCTATTTCAACAGCAGTCTTTGCCGTGCTGTCACTGCCGCCGGTTTTGTGTGGCATTCCTGTCAGCTGCTGTCCCTTAATCATTGATTGATTATGGAGGCGGTCTAACTCCTTTTGCCATGTATTAATTTCCTGATTAATGTAGTATATCTGTGTTAGTTCTTTTGATGTCATATTGCCTCCATTTTTCTTTCTAAATCTCGTCGTTAATTACTGCAACTGAGTTGTATGTTCGTCTTCGTTCAGCTGCGGCAGCCCTCTTCTTTTCTTCAATGTCCGGCATAAGATTGTATTTGTTGATTATCATATGTACGGAAGTCATATGCAGTCAAGCTCCCTGCATATCTGCTCAAGGTCCTTACCCTCTCTGAGCCTGTCTTCTACCGCCTTACGTGTTAATGCCTTCCTTTTGGGTTGCACCGGTGCAACTTCCTCTCCGTAGATTATCTTAATGCCCTTACCAATAGCATATCCATATTCACGGTTAGCTCCCTTGGACTGCTGCCATGCGGGAAGCATATATATTGCCTCTGCCATTGACAGCATTGTAAATGCTACCGTCATATATTCCTCATAATCCAGTTCCGGAAGTCTGGCACAGACTGCTGCCGGATTAAGTACCTGATGTTCCGTAAGTTCCTTTTCCGCATTGGCGAATCTTTCAAGATAATCTTTGGTTCCGGTAATCGCTCCGCTTATGTATACCCGCATTACTTGTTATCCTCCTCTGCCGCTTTAAATATCATAAATATTGTTTTCAGAAGATCAAGGATGGTATCGAGTACATCAGTCGCAGCATCCATTTTTCGTTCAAGTTCTTTAATCCTGTTTTCCCTTTCATCTTCCCTTTCCATAATGAATTCCTGTACCTTGGTTACGTTGACATCATCAGCTCCGGTCATATGCTTAATATTAGTTGCAAGCTGCTTTTTGTTAAGCTTTTTTTCGTTGTCATTAATAAATGTGATTTCCACTGTTGCTATTGTCGTAGTTTCCTTTTTCATCTTATTTTCCTCCAACGTTCTTAAATATTCCTCGTAGTCCTTCTTTGAAACCTGGTATCCGCAGTCTATGGCCATCTCAATGCCTTCTATTAATCCTCTATTCATTTCCATCTCCTCTTACCTCGTATGATATGTGTTTTCCCAATAATTCCATCAGGTATATCCACTGACTTTTATTGGCGATATCTTCGCCATTGCTTCTTTTCCATTCTGCTTTACGCCACTTTTCCGGCCAGTGCTGTGACAGGGCACCTGACACATGAACGCTGTTGCAGGTGATGATGATATGACTTGGTTTTGTCATGTGTTCCAGGGCTTCTATCATGGCCTTAAGTACCATTTTATTTCTTGTGTCTCCGGGTTCTATAGCCGCTTCATATGTTTTGGTTACCTGGCCGCCGGCATAATCGCAGGATAGCGTTGCCACATTGTTATTAACGTCCATTTTTACTGTCAAGATAATTCCTCCCAACTGCTGCCATCCACTCATCCCTTGAATGGGTTCTCTCATACGCCTCCTGCGCCCGCATTTTAAGGATTAGGGCATTATGTGCATTATTATGTACTGCTTCGGGACCTGCGGTGTGATGTGCCAGGCAGAGATATACTTTTAATCCTAATCTTTCTGATACTGCCCGGCCGGCGGTACCGAATATACAGTGATGTTCCTGGGTCTGCTTAGGGCTTATGTCGCCGTGTAGCATCAGACACAGATAGCAGGTCTTGTCCTTTTTGTTATGCATAATTGACTTCATTCTCGTACCTCTTTTATGGTTTTGCTCTGTGTTATTTTAACATTGCCATCTTTGTTAAGGCTCATGGTTACCTTGATATCCTCATCGTTGTTTTCAAACTTAATGGTCAAATTCTTGATGATACCATACCTGATGTATCTTACAACAGGCTTAAGGGTACCGACTATTCTGGGATTTTCTGCGCACATCTGCTCCACGTTAAATTCGCCTTCGGTAATCTGGTTCATTGCATATAGTATTGCCTGTGAAGCCCTGCAGTTACAGCTTCTTGCTGCTGCCTCTTTTCTTTCGATAATATCTGCATCATCTTGTATTGCATCCAGCAGCATTAACATTTTTCCGCAAAACGGACATTCCATTGAAGTAATCATTATCTTGCCTCCTTGTGGTTCATTATTTTATGGATGGCTTCGTTAATGTAGTCATAATCTGAGATTAACTTTTTAAGGTATTCTTTTCCTGATGGCTCAATGTGATAGTAGATTCGCTCAAGTCTCTTGCCAACAAGCTTCTTGGTGCTGGTAACATAACCCAGTTCTTCCATTCTGTAGAGAGAAGGGTAGAGTGAACCTTCAGGCATAGATAACATCCTGTCTGAGTATTCACATACTAACTGTGATAACTGGTAACCATAGAAATCGCCATGCATAAGGA
>JBJENU010000277.1:0-1605 GCA_051880355.1 Lachnospiraceae bacterium
ATTGGAAGAATTGCCGTGCTGATTTGCAAGGATTTTCTGGTTACAAAATATATGGAACAGTTGATGAGGTGTTTTAAATTATCGCTGATTCTTGTACCATCTTATTCGTCAGGCTCATATGATTTTTTGCATACACTTGATATATGTGCCAGAGATGACTGCAATGTTGTGTGGATTAATACCTGCAGCGCTGCAATTCCGGGAAAAGAGAAGAATTTTGAAAATGTGGGGTATGTAAGAAAACGTATTTCGCAGAATGATGACGAGGCTGAAAAGCTCTCTAAAATGAAAAGCTGTAAGGGCTTTAAAAGTGGCAGCTGTAATAAGGACTGCCTTTTTGTAGAAACTATGGGAAGGGTATGACGGAGTTTACAAATGAAGAATGTTTACAGTGATTTAATTATGTTATTGCCGGACAAAATTGACGATGGTCTGGACAGGTTTGAGGAATTTTTGAAAAAGGAATATAAGATTTCCGGTAAGGAGGCCATAAAAGTTAAATATTCCGCCAATGAAATTTTGCTTAACTGGCTTGAACAACATCCGGGAGCCCAGGTTTCCTGCATAGTGGACAAACACGGAAAAAAGCTTAGTATTGCCTTGCAGCTTTCCGGCGTTAATGTGGAAAGCAACCCTATGAGGGCAGATGATATGGGCGAGTCTGCTGATATGGCAGGTATGATTCTGGCTAACCTGGGTGTGGGCTGGATGCATCAGTTCAGCGACGGAGCAAATATTGTAAGCACAACCATTGTACTTAAGCAGAAGAATATGCTGGTGTCAGTTGCTATTGCGGTGGTTGCGGCAGTTGTATGTTCTTTTATACTTTCCTTTGTGCCTGACAGTGTTTCGGATGGAGTAATGGATTATGGGGTTACTCCTCTTTTTGAAGCATTTTTAAGGCTGCTGTCAGTTGTGGTTGGACCGCTTATGTTTTTGTCAGTGGTGGAAGGCGTTATGAGTCTTGGCGACCCTGCGCAGCTTGGAACCATAGGTAAAAAACTTGGACTGCACTGGATAAGGGGAATTATTGCCGGAATAGTCGTTGCTTTTGTTCTGACTCTGGTGTTTTTTGGAATTAGAATTGAAAAGAGCAGCCTTGGCGGAGATGCAGTTTCAGATATTATTAATCTTGTGCTGAATATAATCCCACCTAATATAATTGAGCCGTTTTCAACAGGAAATACTCTGCAGATTATATTTATGGCAATGATTGTGGGCGGAGTTATGCTGGGGCTTGGCAAGAAAATTTCCAAGATAAAGCAGATTGTTGAACAGTTGAATTTTATTGTCCGCCAGGTACTGACAGGTGTTGTTAAATTCCTTCCTGCTTTTATCTTTTTAAGTATATTAAGAGTGGGGGCATCAGACCAGCTGCCAAATCTTATGGAATATGTAAAAATGCTGGTTGTTTTTGTGGTTGCCAGTGCTATTTGCTGCTTTGCAGAGATTTTGTCTGTAAGTATCAAAACTAAAATGTCTGTGATTAAAATATTAAAAACCGTTGCGCCTTCAGGACTGATTGCTTTTTCTACATCATCGTCGGCGGCAGCTTTTTCGGAATGTAATGATAATCTTGTCAAGAGATTTAAAGTGAAAAAAGAG
>JBJENU010000278.1:0-1593 GCA_051880355.1 Lachnospiraceae bacterium
CGTTACCACGCCTTCCATATTTTTAAGAGCAGCCGTGTCCGCCTTATTTTCATCAGCCAGCTTAAAGCGAAGCCTTGTTACACAGTGGGTTACGCCTTTTATATTGTCTTTTCCTCCGACTTTTTCAATAATATTTTCTGCAAGTTCACAATATTTTTCCTGCATATTTTATCCTCCAAAAATAATGCTGGTATTATTCTTGGCAGAATTTAAAAGATAATACCAAAAGTTTCATTCTGATTGTAATTATTCTGAAAAATGTATATAATATACGTTAGGAAATTCAGATAAGAAATAATGAGGTGACTTAAATGAATACACAGCAATTTAAAAATGAGGCTGACAGTCTTATGGAAACTGTCATTTCACACAGACGCTTTCTTCACTCACATGCTGAGACCGGTTTTGATTTAGATGAAACCTTAGCATATGTCAAGAGCCAGCTTGAGGCCATGGGATATGAGCCTAAGTTGTGCGGAAAGGCCGGACTTGTGGCTGTAGCAGGCGGTAAGAAAGGCGGAAAGGTATTCCTGCTTCGTGCCGATATGGACGCATTACCTATCACTGAAGAGGCCGATGTTGAATTCCGATGCAAAAACGGCCGTATGCACTCCTGCGGCCATGATATGCACACAGCAATGCTCCTTGGGGCCGCACAGCTTTTGAAAGACCATGAGAATGAAATAGAAGGTACAGTCAAGCTTATGTTCCAGCCTGCTGAGGAAATTTTTCAGGGCTCTGTTGACATGATTGAAGCCGGGCTCCTTAAAAATCCTGATGTAGATGCAGGATTAATGATTCACGTCATGGCCGGCATGCCATTTACTGCCGGTACCGTAATTGTCTCTGCTCCAGGCGTATCTGCTCCTGCGGCTGACTATTTTGAAATCAAGGTCAAAGGCAAGGGTTGCCACGGTTCAATGCCTAATAAAGGAATAGATCCGTTAAATGCCGCTGCCCACATCCTTATCGCCCTTGAGGAAATCAACGCAAGAGAGCTTTCTATGAATGACCAGGCAGTGGTTACTGTCGGCATAATGAATGCCGGTACTGCCCCTAATGCCATTCCTGATGTTGCAACCATGAGGGGAAGCATTCGTACTTATGACGAAGATACACGCACATTTATTAAAAAAAGACTTGCAGATATATCAGAAGGCATCGCCGGTGCCTTTCGTGCCGAGGCAGAAGTAACCTTTGGCAGCGGATGTCCTACTCTCATAAATAATAAGGCTCTGTCAGAATGCACGGAAAAATATGTAAAAGAGCTGTTAGGTAATGAGCTTGCCCTTTCTGTTACCCAGCTTGCATCCATGGGCGGTAAAGGTGCTTCAGGCTCTGCCGGTTCAGAAGATTTTGCCTATGTCAGCCACCAAATCCCTTCAATTATGCTGGCACTGGCAGCCGGACAGCCTGAAAATGGCTACAAATATCCCCAGCATCACCCTATGGTTAAATTCGATGAAAGTGTGCTTCCAACAGGAAGTGCCGTATATGCCTATACGGCTATGCGCTGGTTAGAAGACCACCTGCCGGATTAGTATGAAAATTTAATTATGCAAAAAAACTCCGACCAATTCATTGTTCAGAATT